>NZ_CAXAQF010000008.1:0-225879 GCF_963970735.1 Pseudomonas sp. RA_35y_Pfl2_P32 | reverse complement strand
TGATTACATCGAGATGTTCTACAACGTAAAACGCCGCCATGGTTTCAACAATCAGCTGTCACCGGTAGAGTTTGAAAAGCGTTACGCAATGAGCTTGCAAGGTGTCTAGAGAATCCGGGGCGATTCACGAGTGTCATTGAAAAGTTCGAGAGCGAGCAAAATTTATTCCTTGTGGTCGTGCGAGAGTGGAGGGAAATACTAGCCACCTATCGCGCGAATCTTCAAACTTACGTCTACAGTTTCTCATTCGAGAGGGTGAGACGTGAGGTAGCCCAAGCTGAAATCGACTACGGTACTAAACTAAGTGGAGTGCTAGGGGACATTGCCGGAAAAATGCTTGCCCTTCCAATATCGTTGGCAGGCTTAATAGCGCTAGAGAAGTCCACGTCGAGCTTCGAGAGCTTTATCCTTGTCCTAGGATTGGCAGTGGTTTCAGTGATTCTACTTGCGGTTTTGCATAATCAAATATTACAAACGAAGCGTCTGCTTCATAGCTTCGACGTCATCTTTGATGACTTCAAAGAAAAGATAAAAACCTACCCGCTAAAACTGCAGAGCTTGCTCAGAATTACGATCAATCAGGTCGACAAGCAAGGGCGAACGTTGGCAATGACTTTTCGCTTACTTAAAGCGCTTTCTTTATTGCCAATCATAGGGGCTTTTTTGCTATCTATTTTCAAATATTGGAACGAGTTAGTATGGTTATTAATGATCTTACTATCGACCATTTTTTCTGCGCCCAACGTGGATCCGATATTTTTGAGCCCGTAAAGGCTCGTCTACTGACATATAAACGTTAACTGCTTAGGAAAGAGGACGTTATGCCTGCACTTAATTTCGAGGAAATTGCACCCGCTCATATCGGGGGGAACCGTGACCAGTTTGAACTATTTGCGCGCGACTTTCTTGAAGCTGAAGGTTTTACCGTAGTCGATCAGCCTGATCGCGGTCCTGATGCTGGACGCGATTTGATTGTGAAGGAGGTCAGGGATGGTCCTGGGGGACAAACAGAGATTCGCTGGCTTGTAAGCTGCAAGCACAAAGCGCATTCAGGCAATGCAGTCCTTCACTCAGAGGACACGAACTTCCGTGATCGAATGGAAACGCATGCCTGCAGTGGCTTTATCGCATTCTATTCCACACTTCCAGGTAGCAGCCTCTCTGTTCACTTAAAGGCCTTGCAGCCGATTTATAGTTTGCTGACCTTTGACAAGGAGTCGATAGAACACAAGCTGCTTGACTCTCCTAAGGGGCGCGCACTTGCTGCTCGTTACATGCCTTTATCTTTTCAACGTTGGGTGGTTTCCTCGCAGTACGCAACTGTACCGGTTACTCCTAGTCCTATACATGATCGTTTTTTCCTTCGACAACCACATTCAGACCTAGAGAGCGCATTGGAGGAGGCAACCGCTCGCAACGCTTTAGTTTTAATTGTGGTTTATGACGAAGATCATTCGCAAAGAAGCCGATTGAACTATTGCTTAGGCTATTTCATGGAGTGGGAGACCACAAAGCGGTTGGTAGACGAGCACTTTGTATGCGTCCTTGGACCAAGTTCATCTCCTGCATTGGGGGCTCTTGTGCCTGAAGGTGACCCGTTAGAGGAGTGTCGTCTGATCGTGATGACCTCTAGCCAGAAAGTCATTCGATCCGAGTCCGTCTACGCGAGCCCCTCGGTGGGACGCGAACGGATCCTCGCCACGATTAAAACTTCTTCGCAGGTTTCTTGAAAAAACGACGGCTTCATTGGCTAATCGGAAAAGAGGTAGGCAATCTGCCGGTGATATGATCTATCCAAAGCGAGCGGGAAACCGCTGTTGTCAAAATATTTTGTCAAAAACGGCGCTCGGTTAGATCAGTTTCACTGACAGGTGTCAAAATACTCACTTGGCACACTTGCTCAAGCAAGCCTTGGTACTCCCATTTTTCCGGGCCGCTGGTGTCACAATATTTTGTTCGGCACCAAAAATGGCTCCGCTCCTACCCTCGACCCTACAACGGGCCGCTCAGGCACGGAAAGCGAGGTCCCTCCTTTGGGGGATCCTCGCGCCTGATGGACGAACACTGAGCAAAGCTCTCAATTACAGGTGGAAATCGCCCGCAGCCTCCGGCTGGTAAAGCACTTTCCGGATCTCAATCCGGCGGGTCCGATCAGAAATTCGCCAGTCGATGGCGTCCCCCTCCTGATAACCCAGGATGGCGGCGCCGATGTCGGAAGACACGGAATGCTTCCCTGCGTTGCTGTCCGCGTCTTCAGGGTAGACCAAGGCCACTTCGATCTCTTCGTCGTCCAGCTGCAGCAAGGTCCTAGAGTTCATCGTGACGACATTGCTCGCCACCTGCTGCGGCTTGACGACAATGGCTCGCTCAAGCTCATGTTCGAGTTCAACAACGGCTGGGCCTTGCTCGAGCGCGATTAGACTCTCGAGTCTGGCCTTGTCGATTTCAGTGATATAGATCCTAGTGGAGTCGCCAACGGTACCTTCGCGCAAGAACTGGAGATAGCGCCCCGCCGTCATGGAAAATGACTTCAATGTCGGCGTTTCGCGCTCAAGCACAAAGCCGCTGCGCAGAAAGGCTTTCAGCGAGCGCGCGTTGTCCGGGTGGATCTTGGCGATGAGCTTCTTGGCCCGCATGTCGAGGAAGGCCAGTTTCATGCCTTCGCGGATCGTGCGGGCGCCAAGGTTTCGGCCCCATTTGTCGCTGTCTCCGATGACCAGGACCATCTCGCAATTTGAGCCGGTCTTGATGAGACGGACAAAGCCCACCGGGGCGTCATGCCGGTCATAGGCCATGAAGAATCGGCCGCCCTGATTGAATAGATGGGTCAGGATCGGCGACTGAGTCCGATCGATGACTTGCTCGATGGAGCGGGAGACATGACGCGAATCGCTCAGATAGCAGGTAACGCGCTCATCTTTCAACCAATCCATCAGCGTCAGTGCGTGTGCCCGAGTAATTTCTGGGCACAGCGAAATGAAAGGCTTGTTCATCTTCACCACAGTTATTCGTAAAGGATGAAAGCCCTTCATGGCGATGGCCATGACGGTTCTTTCGGCAACCGGCTATTTTAAGCCATTACGCGAGTAATGCCGAACAGCCTGGAGAGTTCGAGGAAAACCATCGTTGCAGCCCAGGCTGCGATTTTTTTATCCAGCCCGAGGACAGGCAATGGACCGTTTTCAGGAAATGCAGGTGTTCATGGCTGTGGCCCATGACCAGGGCTTCGCGGCGGCAGCCCGGCGCCTTGGGCTGTCGGCTGCCAGCGTGACCCGGGCGGTGGCGGCGCTGGAAGCACGGATCGGCGCGCAGTTGCTGATACGCACCACCCGCACTGTGCAACTGACCGAGGCCGGGCAGCGGTACCTGGAAGACTGCCGACGAATTCTCGCCGACCTTCAGGACGCCCAAGAGTCCGCGGCGGGTAGCCATGCCGAGCCTCGGGGGCAATTGACGATTACCGCGCCGGTGCTGTTCGGCGATTTGTATGTCACGCCGGTGGTGGTGGGTTTTCTGGAGCAGTATCCGCAGGTCAGCATCCATGCATTGCTGGTCGACCGGGTGGTGAGCCTGGTCGAGGAGGGTGTTGATGTGGCGGTGCGCATTGGCGAGCTGCCCGACAGCAGTCAGTACGCAATTGCGGTCGGTGAGGTACGCCGGGTGGTGTGCGGCTCTGCCGACTACCTCAGGCGTTATGGTCGCCCCCAGCACCCGGAGGACCTCGGTCGCGCGCGGATTATTGCCACATCGGCCATCGGTCAGCAGCGCAGTTGGCCTTTCATGGCAGCGGGCGCCTCGATAAGCGTGCGCCTGGAACCACGCATGGTGGTGACGGCCAATCAGGCCGCCATTACTGCGGCGACGCTAGGCCTGGGGTTGACCCGGGTGTTGTCCTATCAGGTGGCCGACAAGGTGGCGGCCGGTGAGCTGGAAATCGTCCTCGAGGATTTTGAGCTGCCGCCGTTGCCCATCCATGTGGTGTACCAGGGGGGGCGCAAGGCGCCGGCGCGGGTGCGCTGTTTTGTCGACTACGCCGTGCAGGCACTGCGCGAACATCCAGCATTGCGCAACTGAGGCACTATTGCAGTGGGTGAAATGACGGATTGCCTTTTCTGGTGATTCTGTTGTTTTTTCACCTGACGCAAGATGGACTTCGTCAGCGCCGTTCGCTCCTGAGCGGCGCGATTTACCCCAGGAGTCGATCATGCACAGCATCAAACTCTACAACTTCCCTCGCTCCGGCCACGCCCATCGGGTGGAGCTGATGCTGTCGCTTCTGGATTTGCCCACCGAACTGATTTTTGTCGATCTGGCGAAGGGGGAGCACAAGCAACCCGATTTCCTGGCGTTGAATGCGTTTGGCCAGGTGCCGGTGATCGATGATCAAGGCGTGGTGCTGGCCGACTCCAACGCCATTTTGCTGTACCTGGCGCAAAAATATGGCCAGGGTCGTTGGCTGCCTGCCGATCCTGTGGGGGCTGCCCGGGTGCAACGCTGGCTGTCGGTCGCCGCCGGGCCAATCGCCTATGGCCCGGCCGCCGCACGCCTGATCACAGTCTTTGGCGCCTCCCATAACGCGCCAGAAGTGATCGCCCGCGCCCACGCTCTGCTCAAGGTGATGGATCAGGAACTCGCCACCTCCCGCTACCTGGTAGGTGAAGAGCCGACCATTGCCGATGTCGCCGGCTACAGCTATATCGCCCACGCCCCGGAAGGCAATGTTGCCCTGGACGAGTACCCCAGCGTGCGCGCCTGGTTGGCGCGAATCGAAGCGCTGCCGGGTTTCGTGGCCATGCCCCGCACCGTCGCCGGCCTGCAAACCGCCTGAAACTGCGCCAGGTGCGCAGGGGAGTTGTGTGATGGAGGTTTCACCCTGGCATGCAGGCGAGCGACAGTTGCAAGCCATCGTGGGCGTTGCCGAACGCATGGAGGCGTTCGGGCCCAAGGTGATCCGCACCGAGATGCCGGAGCAACATCGCCGGTTCTATGCCCAGTTACCCTTCATGCTGTTCGGCGCAGTCGACGCTCAAGGCAATCCCTGGACCAGCCTTCTCGAAGGCCCGCCCGGTTTTGCCCATTCTCCGGGACCTGCGCGGTTGCGCCTGGACAGCTTGCCCAGTGTCGATGACCCGGCTCAACTGCGGGCTGGCGCGACCATCGGGTTGCTGGGGATCGAACTGCACAGCCGGCGGCGCAACCGCCTCAATGGCCGGGTGCTGACGGTGGACGAGTCGGGGTTGAGTGTTGCGGTCGAGCAGGCCTTCGGCAATTGCCCACAGTACATTCAGCTACGCCAGTACGAAGCCGTGCCGCTGGCCGATCCCTCCATGCGCATCGCGCAACACCTGGAGGCCCTGGATGACGCGGCCCGGGCGCTGATTCGCACAGCCGATACCTTCTTTGTCGCCAGCTATGTGGATGTGGATAACTCACGGTCTGTGGATGTTTCCCACCGCGGCGGTGCGGCCGGCTTCGTTCAGGTGCAGGGCAACCGCCTGACCATTCCCGATTTCGCCGGTAACCGCCACTTCAACACTTTGGGCAACCTGCTGCTCAATCCCCGCGCCGGACTGCTGTTCATCGATTTCACCACAGGCGATGTGCTGCAGCTCAGTGGGCGTACCGCGATCATCCTCGACGGGCCGCACGTGGCGACCGTGCAAGGCGCGGAAAGACTGTGGACGCTGGAGGTGGAGCAGGTCGTACGGCGTCCGGCGGCGCTGGCTTTACGCTGGCACCGTTCAGGCGTAGGACAGTGACCTCTCGGCCAGCACTTGCTGGTACAACGCGGCCCACTGGCGACCCATTTCATCGGCGCTGAACAACTGCCGATAGCGGGCTTCGGCCTTGACGCCCATGACGGCGGCCTGTCGTGGGTTGTCCCACAGGGTGGCCATGGCCTGGCGCAGGGCTGGTGGATCGCTGGGTGGCACCACCAGCCCGGTTTCGCCGTGACTGTTGATGTAGCTGGTACCGGTACCGATTTCGCTGGAGATCATGGGTTTGCCATACATCGCGCCTTCCAGCAGCGAAATGCCAAAGGCTTCCGAGCGCAGGTGCGAAGGAAAGACAATGGCGTAGCTCAGTTCCAGCACGGCGGCCTTGTCCTCATCGTCGAGGCGACCGAGGAACTGGATATTGCGCAGACCCAATGCGGCGGCTTGGGCGTGCAACTCGGCCTCCAGTGGCCCGGCACCGACGATCACCACCGGGTAGTCGACGCCCTTGAGTGCCTCGAGCAGGATGTGCAGCCCTTTGTAATAGCGCATCACCCCGACGAACAGGAAGAAGCGCTCGCCCAGGCGTTCCCGCCAGCGGGCCATACGCTCGGGGTCGGATTTGGGGTAGGCGGCCTTGTTCAGGCCATAGGGAATGACCCGGGTCTTGTCCGGGAATTTCTTCAGTACGTCACTGGTATGCAGGTAGTTCGGTGAAGCGACGACGATCCGGTCGGCGCTGGCCAGAAACCGTGTCATCAGGGGCTGGTAGAGTTTGAGCAGAAGCTTTTGCCGGATGATGTCCGAGTGATAGGTCACCACGCTCGGTTTATTCACGCCACTGAGAAAATGCACCACATCCATGAACGGCCAGGGGAAGTGATAGTTGATCACGTCCGCTTCGGCGGCCAGCTCCCGAAACTGTTTGAGCACGCTGTAGGAGAACCCGGTGGAGGCAACCTGCACATCGAGTTTGGCCCGGTGCACCTGGTGCTGGCCAAACGGGATAACCGCCGGTACGGGGTTGGCGCTCAATGTCAGTACCTGGCTCTGGATGCCATGGGCGGCGCCACTTTCACAGAGTTCGAACATCACGTGTTCGATGCCGCCGACGGTTTCCGACAAATAGGTTTTATAGAAATGTAGGACGCGCATTCAACCTCCCAAAACCTGGCGATAGGCGCGCGCGGTGAGCGTCGCACAGCGATCCCAGGAAAAAAGCTTCGCCTGTTGCAGCCCGGCTTCTCGGCTTACCTGCCAATGCACTTGATCGTCGGCCAGCCGGCGCATGGCATCACGCAAGCCGTGCAGGTCTTCGGGTTCAATATAGTTGCCCGCAGCCCCCGCGACCTCCGGCATGGCCGAGCGTCGGGTCAGGATGACTGGCGTACCGCTGGCCATGGCCTCCAGCACGGGCAGGCCAAAGCCTTCATAGATCGATGGAAACACCAGGGCCAGGGCGCCGGCCATCAGGTGGGCGACATCCTCATCGGGCAGGTACCCGAGCAGGCAGACATGCCCGCTGGCCAGGCCCTTGCGCAGTTCATCGTCGAGCTGCTGGGCCTTCCAGCCGGCCATCCCGACAATCAGCAAGGGCAAACGCTGGCGCAGCGATTCCGGCAGTTGGGCATGGGCGCGCAGGGCCAGCCCCAGGTTCTTGCGCGGCTCCAGGGTACCGACACACAGGAAGTAGCCACGTGGCTCGACCCCGTGAGCCTGCAGTACCTGGCGCAAGGCTGGGTCGGTACGTGGATGAAAGCGTGGGGCGACGCCCAGGGGGGCGACAACGAAGCGCTCCGGGCCCAGGCCAAAGTACGCTTGCGCCTCATCGGCAATGAATTGGGAATCGGTGAGGATCAGGCGGGCCTGCTTCATCCCCTGTTCCAGGCGTCGTTCGATTTCTTTCAAGCGTGCCGCCGGCTGGGTGGCGGGGTAGTGCACGTGCGTCAGGTCGTGCAGGGTGACGACCGTCGGCCCCTTGAATGCCAGCGGCCACAGGCTCGGTTCGTGGTACAGCTCGATGTTGCCGGGGCACCCCTGATCGAAGCGTCGTTGCTCCAGCCAGCGCCGTGCCTGATACGCACCGGGGATCTGCCGCAGCACCGGACTCAGCCGTGAGTAACCGGGCATCGCGGCGCTCGGTAGCTGGGAACTCCAGCCCCAGCCGTGGAACAACGACAGGGTGATGTCCGGCTCCTGGCCGAGGGCGTTGACCAGCTCCGCCAGGTAATGGCCAATGCCCGTGCGTGGCGCCTGCAGGATTCGCGCATTAAGAGCAATCTGCATGCTGCCTCTCAACCGCCGTCGGGGTCTTGCGCACCTGGCGCAGGACGCGCTCCACCAGTTGCGCACTGGCCTCGCGCCAGCCGAGCCAACGCCACTCCTTGACGTCGCGCTGCGCCGGGAAGGTGCCGGTGGTCTCCATCTGCGTCATCAGCTCGACCAGGGTCTGCGGCTGATCCAGGTCGAAATACGCCATGAACGGACCACCGATCTCGCGGAACACCGGGATGTCACTGCCCATCGCCGGCAAGCCGCGTTGCATGGCCTCCACCAGCGGCAGGCCGAACCCTTCGACATAGGACGGGAAGACCAGCGCGGTGGCGTTGGAGTAGGCGTACTCCAGGCTCTTGTCGGTGAGCGCATTGAACATGAACAGGCGTTGGTTGAGTTGTGGGTGCTGGCGGATCCGCTCGATCAGCGCATCGCATTTCCAGCCAATACGCCCGGCTATGCACAGCCGGGCGCGCGAACCTTTGGCCCAGGCCAGCTCGAAGGCATCGAGCAAGTAGGCGTGGTTCTTGCGCGGCTCGATGGTGCTGACCATCAGGTACACCGGGTCCTTGTTCTTGAACATCTGCTTGAGGGCCGGCTCCACCGGCAACGCGTCGTTGCACAGGTCCAGCTCGCTGCCCAGGTGAAAGTAGTCGAACCAGCGTTGCGCCACCTGTTCGGGGCCAACGCGACGCAGCATTTCATTGCGTACCTGATCAGCAATGGTCGCGGAAATGGCCACGTAGCCGTCGGCGGTTTTTGCGATCCAGTCGAACCAGTCGTTGAACACCCGCACCAGCCCGGCGTCGCAGAACTGCGGGTGGGTCAGCGGGATCAAGTCATAGATCACCGAGACAATGCCCACGCCATCGCGCTTGAGCTGTTCGGCCAGGGGGAAAAAGTCGGCGTGCCAGGAAGAGTCCAACAGCACCAGTTGATCGCCCGCCTGATGCTGCAAGGGTTGGCAGCGGGTGGGGATTTCCTGGCGTCTGAGGCAATAGTTGAGTAGCCGGATCGGCAGGCTCAACGCGGCAAATGCCGCCAGCCGGCAGCCCACATACAACACGCGGCGAGCGAACCGGGATTGGCGAAACGGCGTGCGCCGCTCCAGCGAGCGGTGCATCAGCCAGAACCGGTTGGCGAGCTGCTCCAGCCGTACGCGCACGCCCATCAGGTCCAGCTTGGGCACCTTCAGGGGCGCCAGGCTGGTCACTTGATACAGCGCGCCCTTGAGCATCACCACGGGAATGCATTCGACTGCCGGGTTGTTTTTTGGCAGCTCGGTAATGACATTGCGCACCACGCGCTGGATACCCGAGTTGGCTTCAGGGTGTTCGAACACGTAGGTGCATTCAACCAGCAGTCGCGTCATGGGGCGATCTCCGGTGCCTTCGGTTGTGCCGGGGTGTCTGATGAACGGGTGATGCTGGTATGTGCCTCCAGCCACGAGCAACCGACAAAGTCTTCCTGGCGGTTGTTGATCACGTGGAACACCAGGCCGTAATCGCGCCATTCGAAGTTGCGGTCCAGGTGCGAGTCCAGGCGTGACAGGCTCAGGGCCACGGAATAGTTCCCCTTGCCCAGGCGCATGGGGAACGCAAAGCGGTAGGTCACCCGTTCGCCGGCGTGCAGGTCGCTCAGGGCCTGGTCGAGGCGGTGAGTGTTGATGCCGTACATCGCCTGGCCAAGGCGGTCCTTGATCATGAAGCCCAGGACCAGGCGCTCGATGTCCTGGCGCACATCCACCTGCACCTCCAGCACCATGGGCTGGCCGACTTCGGCGACCTCCACCGAGCGCTGGCGCTGGTCCAGCAGGCGCACGCTGTGGATGGTCGCTTCACCGGTACCGGAGATGGTTTGCACCTGGCCGTTGGCGAGCATTTCCTGGCGCACGATCTGGCCTTCGCGCTCGGCCAGCATGGCGTTGTAGTAGTCCATGACTTCTTCCGGCTTGCCGTGCATCGCCATGCGACCCTTCTCCAGGAGGATCGCGGTGTCGCAGATCGACTGGATGGCCGAGCGATCGTGAGACACGATCAGCAAGGTGGTGCCGGCGCGGCGGAAGCTGCGGATGCGTTCGAAGCTTTTGTGCTGGAAATAGGCATCCCCGACCGACAGCGCTTCATCGACGATCAGGATGTCGGGCCGGCGCGCAGTAGCAACACTGAACGCCAGGCGCATCTGCATGCCACTGGAATAGGTGCGCACCGGGTGATCGATGGCCTCGCCAATCTCGGCAAACCCTTCGATTTCCGGCATCAGTGCCTCGATTTCCTCGACCTGCATGCCCAGCAACTGACCGGCCATGTAGGCATTCTGCCGACCGGTAAAATCCGGGTGAAAGCCCATGCCCAACTCCAGCAGGGCCGCCACGCGGCCTTGCAGGTGAATCTGTCCACAGGTGGGCTGGGTGGTGCCGGTGATCATTTTCAGCAGGGTACTTTTGCCCGCGCCGTTGACCCCGACAATGCCCACGGCTTCACCGGCCGGAATTTCGAAGTCGACGCCTTGCAGCACCCAATGCTGTTCATGGCGAGGACGGGAGAAGGGCACCAGCCATTCAATCAGCCGGCTCCAGCGGTTCGGGTATTGTTTGTAGGCCTTGCCCAGGCCAGTGACACGTATGGTTCCCATCAGAGCTCATCCACCATTTCACCGACACGCTGGCGGAAAAGCCGCAGCCCCATCGCACAGAACAGCAGGCCGATCACCAGCACGGGGGTCAGCGAACTCCAGTCCGGCCACTGGTTGTAGAGAAACACGTTCTGGTAGCTGTGCATCAAAGCGGTCAGCGGATTGAGCGCCAGGACGCGCTGGATGCCCTCGGGCAGGATCGACATCGGGTAGACGATGGGCGTCAGCCAGAACCAGAACTGCAGGAGGATGCCGAAGAATTGCCCGACATCCCGGAAGAACACATTCAGCACACCCAGAATCATCCCCAAGCCGGCCGAGAACATCACCTGCAGGGCCAGCAACGGCACCAGCGCCAGCAACGCCATGCCGGGCAAACGCCCGCTAATCAGCAAAAAGCCGAGGAACAGGCCGAGGATGATCGCGAAGTTGATCCCGGCGTTGAGCAGCACAATCACCGGCAGGCAGATCCTGGGGAAGCTGATCTTCTTCAGCAGGTTGGCGTTTTCCAGGAACATGCTCTGGCTGCGCAGGGTGATCTCGGAGAACAGGCCCCAGGTCAGCAAGCCGGCGCACAGGTACACGCTATAGGCCAGCCCGTCCTCCACGCCCGGCAACCGGGCGCGCATGATCTGGGAGAAGATCACCGTGTAGACCACGATCATCGACAGCGGGTTGAGCACCGTCCACAACGCACCGAACAGGGAGTTGCGATAACGCGACTGGAACTCGCGCTTGACGCTGCCGAGGATGAAACCCCGGTAGCTGCGCAGCGAGCGATAGAGGTTGAGCAGCATTCAGACTGTCCTGCCGTACTGATCTTCGAAGCGGACAATATCGTCCTCTCCCAGATACTCACCGCTTTGCACTTCAATGATGACCAGGTCGATGACCCCAGGGTTTTCCAGGCGATGCTTGTGGCCGGCGGCGATGAAGGTGGACTCGTTCTTGGCCACCAGGTGCGAACCCGATCCGTTGTTGGTGACCTTGGCCATGCCTTCGACCACGACCCAGTGTTCGTTGCGGTGATGGTGCATCTGCAACGACAGCTTGGCCCCGGGCTTGACCACGATGCGCTTGATCTTGAAGCGCGGGCCTTCTTCCAGCACGGTGTAGGTGCCCCACGGACGGCTCACGGTACGGTGCAGGCGGTAGCTCTCGTGCGCCTGGTCCTTGAGCTGCTTGACCACCTTGCGCACGTCCTGTGCCCGGTCGGCGTGAGCCACCAGCACCGCATCGGCGGTGTCGATGACAATCAAGTTATCCACACCCACCGTGGCGACCATGCGCCCGTCGCTCTGCACGAAGTTGTGGTGGCTGTCGATGAACAGGGCTTCGCCACTGGCGCGGTTGTTCTGCGCATCGGCGGCGATCAGGCTGCTGACCGCGCCCCAGGAGCCGATGTCGCTCCAGTCGAAGCTGGCCGGAACCACCACCACGTTGGCGGAGCGCTCCATCAGGGCATAGTCGATGGAGATATCGCTCATCTGCTCGAAATGGCTCGCCGATAGCTCCTGCTGCAGGCAGCCGCCGGCTTCCACCAGGGTACTGGCCGCCAGGCAGGCATCTGCCTGCTCCAGCAGCTCGGGGGCATGGACTTGCAGTTCTGCCAACACGCTGGCGACCGAAAAACAGAACATGCCCGAGTTCCACAGGAAATTGCCGCTCTCCAGGTAGTGGGTGGCGGTCTGCAGGTCGGGTTTTTCCTTGAACTGCGCGACCCTGGCCGCCCCGTGTTCGTCGAGCAGGGGGCCACGTTCGATGTAGCCGAAACCGGTCTCGGGGGCAGTCGGGACGACGCCGAATGTCACCAGGTGGCCGCCCTCGGCCAGGGCCACGGCATGCTTGACCGCCGCCCGGAAGGCCTCTTCGTTCTGGATCAGGTGATCGGCCGGCATCACCACCATAATCGCTTCGTTGCCGTGCAGGGCCTGCAGTGACAGCGCCGCCGCGGCAATGGCGGGGGCAGTGTTGCGGCCCATCGGCTCGAGCACGAAGTGACCACGGTGATGACCCAGGTGGGCTTCCTGATAGTGATCCTTGCTTTGAAAGTAGTAGTCGCGGTTGGTCACGGTGACGATATCGCCGTGGCTGCCCAGCAACGAGGCCGCGCGCCGATAGGTCTTGCCCAGCAGCGTCTCGCCATCGGGCAGGGTCATGAACGGCTTGGGGTGACCTTCACGCGAAACCGGCCACAGGCGCGTCCCGGCGCCGCCGGAAAGAATCACAGGTATCAGCATGACCTACTCCTTGGCGACGCGTTTGATGTCCGCTTCCATCATCATGCGGATCAGGGTCTGCAAATCGGTTTTCGGTTTCCAGCCCAACAGCCGTTGCGCCTTGGCCGGGTTGCCCAGCAGCACATCGACTTCGGCCGGGCGGAAAAACGCCGGGTCGATCTTCACGAAGTCGCGGTAGTCCAGGCCCACATGATCGAAGGCGATCTGGCACATCTCGCGCACCGTGGTGGTGACGCCGGTGGCAACCACAAAGTCGTCGGCCTTGTCCTGTTGCAGCATCAGCCACATGGCTTCGACATAGTCACCGGCAAACCCCCAGTCGCGCCTGGCGTCGATGTTGCCCAGGCGCAGTTCGTGCTGTTTGCCCAGCTTGATGCGGGCGGCGGCGTCGGTGACCTTGCGGGTCACGAACTCGATCCCGCGCAGTGGCGACTCGTGGTTGAACAGGATGCCGCTGCTGGCATGCAGGTTGAAGCTTTCGCGGTAGTTGACCGTGATCCAGTGGCCGTAGAGCTTCGCCACACCGTAGGGGCTGCGCGGGTAGAACGGGGTATTTTCGTCCTGTTGCTCGGCCTGGATCAGGCCAAACATCTCACTGGTCGAGGCCTGGTAGAAACGGGTGTGTGGACTGAACTG
The DNA here is from genome assembly GCF_963970735.1 of Pseudomonas sp. RA_35y_Pfl2_P32. Lineage (NCBI taxonomy): Bacteria > Pseudomonadati > Pseudomonadota > Gammaproteobacteria > Pseudomonadales > Pseudomonadaceae > Pseudomonas > Pseudomonas sp. RA_35y_Pfl2_P32. The sequence goes on along the minus strand of NZ_CAXAQF010000008.1, from coordinate 212,378 downwards.
ACGGATCGCTTCGAGCAGGTGGGTCACGCCCAGGCCGTCGACAATCCCGGTGGTCACGGGTTGGTCCCAGGACGCCGCGACAAAACTCTGCGCCGCCAGGTTATAGACCTCATCGGGTGCTGACGTGATCACCGCGCGCTGCACCGAGCAGGCGTCGGCCATGTCGCCGTCCAGGTAATGGATATCGCCCTCCACACCCATTTCCCGCAGGCGCCAGCGCGAATCGCTGCTGCGCCGTGCGACCAGGCCAAAAACCTGATAGCCCTTGTCGAGCAACAGTTTGGCCAGATAGGCGCCATCCTGGCCGGTGATCCCTGTGATCAGTGCACTTTTTGTCATTCTTGTCGTACCCGTGACTCCCAGTCGGACAGGATCGCCCGCAAGGATTGTTGTGTTGTAAGTTCAGGCGTCCATCCTGTGGTCTGGTGCAGCCGGGCATGGCTGCCGCAGACGCGACGCTGCTCTGCACGGCGAAGGCGCTCAGGGTCTTGAATCAGTTGCACCTCGACCTGGGCCAGGTCGGCCAATTGCTCGATCAGCCCGCGTACGCTCTGCTCGACGCCGGAGCAGATGTTGTACACCTGCCCGGGTACCCCCTTCGCCAGCAAGGCCAGGTAAGCCGACACCACATCCGCGACATCGAGGAAGTCGCGCGTCACGTCGATATCGCCGACCTGCAGTTGCGCCGATTGCAGGCCTTGTTTGATCCGGCAGATCTGCCGGGCAGCACTGGCAACGACAAAGCTGTCCATCTGCCCAGGACCAATGTGGTTGAACGGGCGCGCGACCAGCATCGGCCAGCCCTCGGTCATGCCCCATTGCAGGCACAACAATTCCGCTGAGAGTTTGCTCACTGCATAGGGGTTGCGCGGGCAGGGTGGCTGGTGTTCGTCAATCGGCAAGGCGCTTTCGCTGACCTGGCCGTAGACATCGCCCGAACTGACATACAGGAAGGTGCCGCTGAAACCGCGGGCCTTGAGTGCCTGCAACAGGTTCAGGGTGCCCAGCAGGTTGACTTGCAAGGTATTGGCCGGGTTGCGGAAGGCTTCGGGAACGAAGGTTTGCCCCGCCAGGTGAATCACCGCGTCCGGCAGTTCCGGCCACAGGCCTTCGAGACTTGTTGGCTCGCGCAGGTCGTAGCCCGGGGCAACGGGGAGCAGTTGCCACGGCGAGTCGACAGCGTGCAGGCGTGATTGGATATGACGGCCGACGAATCCATTAAGGCCTGTAACGAACAGACGCTTTTTCAAGCAGCAGCCCCTCAATCGGTAAACTTTGCCATACCCCAGTCTTTTCGTTGGGCGAGCCTGAAAAGTGCTTCTGACTTTTCGGAAGGTTCTGAATATGCAAAGTCGTTGTTGTAGTTGTTTGCGTCAATCTGTGCCAATTGCGCGGCAATTTCAACAGGTCTTAACGTGACCGGGCAGTTCTCGTCAGGACCGTCGGATTTATTCACCGACGGTGTTCACGAATCCCCAACGGATGTGTTTAGAATGCCCCTCAGCACGATTGCCCAGCGATCAGCAAAGTGGTCATTCGACCACACAAAGCTGACCACAAAAACAAGAACGTAGACGGGCATGCAGGCGCTGGACGAACTGCGCTATGGCGGGTCGATCCAGAGCTGTGCCGTCATAAGAATGAGGCTGCCCACAGGGCAGTTTCAGCGTGGGATGCCATGAATTTCATTCTTTACTCGGATGTGAACGACCGCTCGATCAGCCAGAGCCTCGGCCGTCCTGAATACAGCTACTACTTCGTCCTCAAGGCTTATCGTCCGGTCCTTGAGAGCCTGGGCCGGGTCCATGTGGTGGAGGCGGTCAGCGACGTCGACCCACTGTTTCGACGCCTCGCCGCCGAGGGTGAAGAAAGCCTGTTCCTTTCGTTCGCACCGCCGCACAAGACCCCTACCGACCTGAGCTGCCCGACGACCTGCGTGGTTGCCTGGGAATTCGACACCATCCCCACCGAGCACTGGGACAACGACCCCCGCCAGGACTGGAGCCGCACCTTGGCGCAGCATGGCCGGGTCATCACCCTGTCCAGCCATACGGCGCAGGCGGTGCGTCGGGCCTTGGGCGAAGATTTCCCGGTGCTGGTGTTGCCGACCCCGCTCTGGGAACGGTTTGCCGACATTCGCCAACTGTCCGCGAGCCAGCCGGTCAACCCCGGCACCACCTTGCAGACCCTGGGGTGCATCATCGACAGCCGTACGCTGGGGCTGTCGGCGGACGGCCTGATCGCGCCGATCGTCGCTGAAGCTGAGCCGCAACCCGAGCCTGAGCCGCAACCCGAGCCGGAACCCGACGTCGTGGCCCCGGCGCCACCGCTGACCTGGCGTCGCCGCCTGTTCATCGCCAAACATTACCTGCGCCAGAGTCTGCGCGAGGCTGCCGGCCAGCCCGTGCGCCGGCAGTGGTTGATCTTTCGCCATTACCTGCACCAGACCTACGGCGAAGGTTTTCGTGATCTGCTGCCGCAACGCTTGCGAGCACACCTGCGCGGCGGGCGACCTGCCGCCGAAGTAGCGCCGCCCGCCCCGGTGGTGCAAGTGCTGCAAGCACCCCCAGCGCCCCAGGAGCCGGTCGAGGATGCACACCCGCAAGCGGTGTTTCCCGACACCCATCAGGTGGTCGAAACCCAGGTCGAGGGAGTGGTGTACGTCAGCGTGTTCAACCCCGATGACGGGCGCAAGAACTGGCACCAGTTGATCACCGCTTTCTGCTGGGCGATGCGCGATGTCGAAGACGCCACTCTGGTGTTGAAGATGACCCAGAACGACCTGTCCACCTACTACGTACACATGCTGACCCTGCTGTCGCAGCTGTCGCCTTTCAGCTGCCGGGTGGTGGTCATGCACGGCTACCTGGACGACCCGCAGTTTGCCCGGCTGTACGGCGCCGCCAGTTTTTATGTCAACGCCTCGCGCTGTGAAGGGCTGTGCCTGCCCCTGATGGAGTTCATGGCCTGTGGCAAACCGGTGATCGCGCCGCGGCACACCGCGATGCTGGACTACATCGACGACCGCGTGGCTTTCATCGTCGACTCCAGCCAGGAGCCAACCGTGTGGCCGCAGGACAGGCGGATCCTGTTCCGCACCGTCTATCAGCGTCCGGATTGGGGATCGCTGAAAAACGCCTACTTGGCCAGTTATCGCATGGCCAAGGAGCAGCCCGAGCGTTACCAGGCGATGGCCAGCGCGGCCAGCGAGCGGATGCGCGACTACTGCAACTTCCCAGGGGTGCAACAACGCCTGGCGGACTTCCTGCAACTGCAACAGCCAACCCGCCCGGTGCTTGAGTCGCCGGTCGCGTCCGCAGGGGCGAGCTCATGCTAATCATCATCCATTCGGAAACCAACAAAAGTAACATCGAGCAGAACCTTGGCCGTCCCGAGTACAGCTACTACTTCGTGCTCAAGGAGTTCCGCCCGGTACTGGAACGGCTGGGGCAGGTGATCGAAGTCAGCCACCCCGACGAACTGGTCGACCGCCTGTATTTCGACTGCCAGAGCCGCGGCGAAGACTGTGTGTTCCTGTCGTTCTCGCCGCCCCATCGCACCCCGATCCACTACGCCTGTCCGACCATCCCGGTGTTTGCCTGGGAGTTCAGCACCATTCCCACCGACACCTGGCACGGTGAACCCCGGCACGACTGGCGCCTGGTGCTGGACAAGGTCGGCGCTGCGATTACCCATTCCAGTTTTACCGTGACCGCGGTACGTGATGCCATGGGCCCCGACTATCCGATCAGCGCGATTCCGGCGCCGGTCTGGGACCGTTTTGCCGGGCGCGGGCGCACTCTCGGGCAGCCGCCGGTGGCCGAACAGGTCAGGCTCAGCCTGCGGGGCCTGCTGATCGACAGCCGCCACCTGGACCTGCGCCCCTATGGCCCGGTGGCGCTGCGTGAAGGCGAGCCGATGGATTTCGACGCGCCTGTCGGCGAGCACGCGTTGGTGCTCGACGGGGTGATCTACACCTCGGTGTTCAACCCCTACGATGGGCGCAAGAACTGGCAAGACATGCTCAGCGCGTTCTGCACCACGTTCCGCGAGTGTGCCGATGCGACCCTGGTGCTCAAGCTCACGCACCACGACATCGCCGACGCCTTGAACGACATGCTGCACCACTTGTACAAGAACCAGGACTACCGTTGCCGCATCGTGTTGATCCACGGCTTTCTCGCCGATGCGGACTATGAGCGCCTGGTGCAGGCCACCCGCTTTGTGGTCAACAGTTCATTCGGCGAAGGCCAGTGCCTGCCGCTGATGGAGTTCATGTCCTGCGGCAAACCGGCGGTGGCCCCGTGCAACACGGCGATGGCCGATTACATCGATGGGCAAAACACCTTCATCGTCGACTCGACCGACGAACTCACCGCCTGGCCCCATGACCCGCGCGCCGCCTACCGCACCCTGCGGTACGTCACCAATTGGGATTCGCTGTGTTCGGCCTACCAGGCCAGCTATCAAGTGGCGCGCCACGATGCGCCACGCTATGCGCGCATGTCGGCCCACGCCGTCAGTCGTCTGCAGGCGTTCTGCAGTCAGGCGGCTACCGAGCAGCGCTTGCAGGTGTTTCTGGCAAACGTGATCGCCCAGGCGAAACACCCATGATGGGCCGTTTGCTCGACTGGCTGCGCCCTGCGGCCGCCCCGGTAGCGGAGCCGGAACCAGTACCAGTCCCGGCGGTATCGCCGCGAGACTGTGGTTTCACCGACGCGGTACTCGACGGCTGGTTTCTCGGCGCCACTGGGGAGTTGCTCAAAGGCTTTGCCATTGGCGCCGACGACACCCTGCTCGACGTCGGTTGTGGCGAGGGTGCGGCGACTTTGTTTGCGGTACGCCAGGGCGCCGCGGTGATTTTTACCGACAGCGAACAGGACAAAGTCCGCGAGCTGGCGCGACAGGTCGATGCCATGACCCAGGCCCCAGCCCTCGGCCTGGTCAGCAACAGCCTGCCGCTGCCGCTGGCGGACGGCTGTGCGAGCAAAGTGGTGTGCATGGAAGTGCTGGAACATGTCGATACCCCCGAGCAGTTCATGGCCGAGCTGGTGCGCATGGGCCGTCCCGGTGCGCAGTACTTGCTCAGCGTGCCCGCGCCGGTGGGCGAACACCTGCAACAGGGCATCGCGCCGGCCGCCTATTTCCAGGCACCGAACCATGTGCAGATCTTTTCCCATGAACGGTTTGCCGCCCTGGTCGAAGACGCCGGGCTGATCATTGAACACCGCCAGGCCACCGGCTTCTTCTGGGTGATGGGCATGATTTTCTTCTGGGCCAGCGAGCGTGCAGCCGGGCGGGATATGGCGGGCGCGGTGCGTGACCGGATTCAGGCGCCTTACCCGCCCCTGATGGAAGGCTGGGCCCGCACCTGGCATGACTTGCTGATGCAGCCCGACGGGTTGGCCATCAAGCAGGTGCTGGACCAGTTCATGCCCAAGAGTCAGGTGATCATCGCGCGCAAGCCCATGGCCGGCGACGTAACGCCTGGGAGCGCGGGATGAGTGACAAGCGGATCATGGACATCGAACTGCTGCGCGGCATCGCCGTGCTCGGGGTGTTGTTTCATCACCTGCAAGACAGCCTGTTCACCGGGCAGGTCCCACTGCTGCAGGCGATCCATGCCCTGGGCCAGCCCTGGTGGGGCGTCGATCTGTTTTTCGCGATTTCCGGTTTTGTCATCGCGCGCAGCCTGATCCCCGCATTGCAGGGTTGCAGCACACGCCAGGAGTGCTGGGAGCAGACCCGCAACTTCTGGTTGCGGCGTGCCTTTCGGCTCTTGCCATCGGCCTGGTTGTGGCTGGCGCTGATGCTCCTGGCCTGCCTGTTCATCAACCGCTCAGGCGCCTTCGGCACCCTGGCCGCCAACCTGCAGGCGACGCTGGCCGGGGTGTTGCAATACGCCAACTTCCGCTTCGCCGACAGCTTCTTCCACTATGAGTACGGCACCAGCTTCGTGTACTGGAGCCTGTCGCTGGAGGAGCAGTTCTACCTGTTGTTTCCGCTGTTGATCATGGTCTGCCGCAAACACCTGGTGTGGGCCTTGCTGGCCCTGGTGGCGGTGCAACTGCTGACGTTGCGCACGCCGATCCTGATGGTGATCCGCACCGACGCGCTGGCGCTGGGGGTGTTGCTGGCCATGTGGAGTGCACAACCGTCCTACCGCCGTTGGCAGCCGACCTTCCTGTGCCGGCCCTGGGCAGGTATCGCGGTGCTGGTGGCGATTGCCTTGCTGATGAGCTTTCTGGCAACCGATCGTTTTACCTTCACCTCCTACCGCATCGGCGCCATCGCGGTGCTCAGTGCGGTGCTGGTCTGGCTGGCGTCCTACAACGGTGACTACCTGATGCCGCCAGGGCTGTTCAAGCGGGTGATGACCTGGATCGGCAGTCGCTCCTATGGCATTTACCTGATTCATATCCCGGCCTATTGCCTGGTGCGCGAGTTGATCTTTCGCTTGCAGGCGGCTTCTTTGCCGAGCCCGGCCGGCCACCCGATCATCACGTTGTTGCTGGCGTTCGGCCTGATCGTGCTGTTGAGCGAGCTCAACTTTCGTTTCATCGAAATGCCCATGCGTAATCGCGGCGCGGCGTTGGTCAAACGCTTGAGTACGTCTCGAGCGGCCACCCCATCCCCAGGAGTCACCTCATGCTGAGCCTGTTGAAGAAGCTGACGGGGGGCGCTGTTGCCCCCGCGGCGGCCTGTCCACCCGCGCCACCTGCGGCAACGCCTGCGCCGGCACCCAAGGTCGATCCCTACATGCTGGGCCTGCGCGATGCGGTGCTCAGTGGCTGGTTCAACCAGCAGACCGGCGAACTGTTCACCGGCTTCCCGGTGACGGCCGCCGACACGCTGCTGGACGTGGGGTGTGGTGACGGTGGCAACGTGCATTTCTGTGCCACCCGGGGGGCGCACATCATCATTGCCGACATCGACGCGGCCAAGGTCGAAGCCACTCGCCTGCGCCTGGGCGATACCATCGCGGCCAGCGTCGAGTGCCACGTCACCGACTGCGCGCCGCTGCCGATCGCCGATCAGACGGCGACCCGGGTGGTGTCCACCGAGGTCATCGAACACGTCGACGACCCGGCGCAGTTTCTCGCTGAACTGGTGCGCGTCGGCAAGCCGGGCGCGCTCTACCTGCTGAGTGTCCCGCACCCCAGCTCGGAAAATCTGCAGAAAGACATCGCCGCCCCCGAGTACTTCCAGAAGCCCAACCACATCCGCATCATCAGCGAGGATCAGTTCAAGCAGATGGTCGGCGACGCCGGGCTGGAAGTGCTCAGCCACAGCCAGTACGGCTTCTACTGGTCGCTGTGGATGATGTTGTTCTGGGAAGCCAAGGTCGACCTGGGCAGTCCCGACCATCCGTTGCTCAACCACTGGACCGAGACCTGGGCGGCGGTTCTGGAGTCGCCGCGCGGCGCGCAGATCAAGCAGGCGCTGGATGGCGTGGTCGCGAAAAGTCAGGTGATCATTGCCCGCAAGCCATTGGCTGCGTAGGCTGACGAACCGGCCCGGCTGTGTGTGGATGTTGGTCTGTAGGAGCGAGCTTGCTCGCGATGGACATTAACGATGACGCGTGTTGTCTGAAGCAACGTGTCGCTCCCGAGTTTTTCGCGAGCAAGCTCGCTCCTACACCCCCATACCCAGCGGGCCAGGTCAGTCTTTCAGCCAAAGGCCCTTAATGTCAGCGATTTATCTTCTGCGTCGTGCGCTGTTGTTCAGCCTCGCGCTTCTGGGCGGTTGCCAGCAGTCGGCCGCACCACCCCTCGATCAACAGCTCTACATCTGGCAGCGCCAATGGACCCCCGCCCATGCCGAGGCGCTGGCGCAATCGCGTGCCGATTTTTCCACCCTGCGGGTCCTGGCCCTGCAGACGTATCCACAAGGTGGCTGGCGCCGAGCGCAGATCGATGGGCCGCTGCTGAAGAACGATGGCCGGCCGCTGATTGCGGTGGTGCGCCTGGATGGCCAACTCAAGCACCTGGACCCGGTCGATACCACGGCGCACATCCTGCAACTGGTTGCCGATTGGCAGGCCCTGGGCCTGACGCTGGCGGGTGTGGAGATCGACCACGATGCCGGGACCGCTCGTTTGCCGGCTTATCGCGAGTTCCTGCTGGGTTTGCGCCAGGCCTTGCCCGCCTCCTTGAAGCTGAGTATCACCGCCTTGCCCGCCTGGCTCGACAGTCCTGAGCTGGCGACCTTGCTGGCGGCGGTCGACAGCAGCGTCCTGCAGGTGCACGCGGTGAGCCGTCCGGAGCTTGGCCTGTTCGACCCGGTACAAGCCAAGCAATGGGCCGAGCGCTGGAGCCGGATCACCCGGCAGCCGTTTTACCTGGCATTGCCGGCCTATGGCATTGCCTTGCTGCCGGGAGAGGGCGGGGCGCCCCTGGTGGAAAGCGAAGTGCCGATCGAACGGGTGGGCCAGCGTCGCGAGCTGATGGCCGACCCCCAACAACTGGCGACGTTGGCCAGCCAGTTACGTGCCGAGCTACCGCCACATTTAGCCGGATTGATCTGGTTTCGCCTGCCGCTCAAGGGCGACCGTCGCGCCTGGAGCCTGACAACCCTGGGCGCCGTGGCGCGCGGTGAGCCACTGCACAGCCGCTTGGTGTTGAACCTTTCCGGCCAGCAAGGTCTGTACGACATCGTGGTCAGCAATGACGGCAACCTCGACGGCACCTTGCCGCAACGGGTAACGCTGACCGTCAGCCAATGCGTCGCTGCGGATGGGCTCAATGGCTATACCGTACAGCAGACGCCTGGCCAACTGAGCTTCAGCCGCCTCAGGGACGGCCGTTTGCCCGCCGGTGCCGAACGCACCCTGGGTTGGGCACGCTGCACACACATTGATCAAGGAGGTTCACATGTATTCCCGTAACTGGCCGCGGCATTTGCTCGCGTTGAGTCTGTTTTTGCCGCTGGGCACTGCCACCGCCTGTGGGCCGGACTTTCCGCTGCGCCTGCTGGGCGATCGGGCGATGACCCTGGGTGAGTTGCCGGAAGGCAGCTTCCAGTTCGAGGTCAATCGCCTGGGCAAAGTCATCGCCGGCCTGAAACCGGCGGCGGCAACCGGCATGAGCCGCGATTACGACAGTGATCTGGACCCCTACGTACAAGCCCGGATCCATGCGGAACAGCTGGGGCTGACCGACGCGCAGCGCGCGCAGGTAACCCGGCTGCGAACCCTGCCGGACGCGCACCAGGTGATGGCCGAAAGTGCCGGCCTGGCTCCGGAGCTCAGTCTCTATACCGCGGGCGCGGTGGCGTTCAACGCGGGGGATGCGACCACGGCAGCCGACTACTTCCGCCAGGTACTGGCGCTCCCGGCCGATCAGCGTGCCCTGCGCAGCACCTGGGCCGCGTACTCGCTCGGCCGGGCATTGATGGCCATCAGTCAGCAGGCCAGCGAGCAGAATGAACCCGTCAGCCAGGACGCCTTGCAGCAGGCCCGGCAGGCCTTTATCCAGGCCCGTCAACTGAGTGTCGACGGCTTCAGCGACCCGCTGGAGCTGGGTATCGCCAGCCTCGGCGAAGAAGCGCGACTGGTGCGCCAGGCGGGTGACTGGAACAGCGCCGTCGAGTTGTACGCGACCCAGAGCCGGCAAGGTTCGCCGGTCGGCTACAGCTCCCTCAAGCAATTGATCGATGAGCTCAATGCCATGCCTGAGGCGCAGCTCATCCCCTTGCTCGAAGGCAAGGCGGTCCAGCAATTGGTCACTGCGGCACTGATCAGCCATGTGGGCTGGTCCTTCGGTGAGCAACCGCCGGCAGAACAGAAAATCATCAAGGCCCTGGTGCAGAGCACCACCGGCAGCCTGGACAATGCTGACCGCTTGGCGGCGTTGAATTACCAGATCGGTGACTACGCCACCAGCAAAACCCTGCTGGAGCACGCCGGCGACGGCGGCCTGGCCTGGTGGCTGCGGGCAAAGATGGCGCTGCGCGACGGCGACAAAGCCCTGGCGGCCAGTGCCTATGCCAAGGCGGCCAAAGCCTTTCCACAGGATGAAGACTGGGGCCTGCGCAACACTGCCAGCGGTGACTATGAAGCGCTCAAGCCCGGCTGCCGGGTCGAGGGTGAAAGTGCCTTGCTGGCATTGGAGCGCGGCGACTACCTGCAGGCATTCGAGCAGCTGTACCGCAGCCAGGACCTGTATTGGCAGGATGCCGCGCTGGTCGCGGAGCGGGTGCTGACGGTGGACGAACTCAAGCAGTTCGTCGACCAGCAGGTGCCGGCCCCCACGCCATTGACCCAGGAGCAGCGCGACAACTACGAGCCCTTGTCGGTGGCCGCGCGCTTGCGCGACCTGCTGGGTCGGCGTTTGCTGCGCGAAGAGCGCTATGCCGAGGCCGCGGCGTACTTCGATAACCCCGGGCTGCAAGCGTTGGCCAAGGAATACGCGGGCTTGCGCGAAACCGCACAGTCGAGCTGGTGGCCGACCAAACGCGCCGTCGCCTTCTATGACGCGGGCCGGTTGGCCCGGGAACACGGCATGGAGCTGATCGGCTACGAGATGGCCCCGGACTTCGCCACCTTCGAGGGTAACTTCAGCCTCGACATCCCCGAGATCAAGGCCGCCCCCCTGATCGCCCTCGGCGAGGTCCAGCGTCAGCAAGCCAGCGTCGCCCAGCCAGACGAGCGCTTCCACTATCGCTACGTCGCCACCGGGCTGGCGAGCCAGGCCGCCGACCTGCTGCCCCATACCAGCCAGGCTTTCGCCGCGGTGCTGTGCAAGGCCTCGGGTTGGGGCACGGGGCTGGAGGACCAGCGCGCGTTGTACCGGCGTTACGTCGAGCAGGGGCCTTATGTGCTGTGGGCAGAGAACTTTGGGCAGCAGTGTCAGGAGCCGGATTTCGCCGCCGCCAACCAGCGTTACGTGACCCAGGCGCTGGACAACGTGCGTTCGGACCTGCGGCCGTACAAGCGCGTGCTGCAGGTCGGCGGGCTGCTCCTGGTGGCGGTTGTCGGCCTGTTGTTGCTACGGCGCCGGCGCCAGGCTTCCTGAACCCGCGTTGGTATCAGTTTCCGCGTACCCCGCGTTCGGCTCACAGCCAGACGCGGGGTTCCACGTGGAACATGTGGGCTGGACGAGTTGTGAGCCATCGGCTTTATCGAACTGAAATCAAAAATGACAGTCAACCGCAGTGAGGGCGTGCCTGTGCAGTTGGTTAAGTCGATAGCCAGCTAATTTTTTACGATGGTCTACCCTCTTTTCAGACGTCTGAAACAAGGGGAATTTTCATGCTTGCGCACCTTCCACCGGCCTTACAGAATCTACAACTGCCGCTTCGCTTGCGACTCTGGGACGGCCACGAATTTAACCTGGGTCCTTCGCCCAGTGTCACGATTGTGGTCAAGGACCCGCAAATGGTCGCGCAATTCACCCACCCCAGCCTGGACCTGTTGGGGGCGGCATTCGTCGAGGGCAAGCTCGAACTCGAAGGGTCGATCAGCGATGTGATCCGGGTCTGTGATGAGTGGAGCCAGGCCCTGCTCACTGAAGACGATGACGACCAGCCGGTGCGCAGCGTGCATGACAAAGCCACTGACGCGGCGGCGATTTCCTACCACTACGACCTGTCGAATGCCTTTTACCAGCTGTGGCTGGACAGCGACATGGCTTATTCCTGTGCGTATTTCGAAACCGGCAGCGAATCCCTGGAACAGGCCCAGCAAGCCAAATTCCGTCACCTGTGCCGCAAGCTGCGGCTGCAACCGGGCGAATACCTGCTGGATGTCGGCTGCGGTTGGGGCGGGCTGGCGCGTTATGCGGCGCGGGAGTTCGGGGTCAGGGTGTTCGGCATTACCCTGAGCAAAGAGCAACTGGCCCTGGCCCGGCAGCGGGTCGTCGACGAAGGGCTGGAGGACCTGGTGGAGTTGCAACTGCTCGACTATCGCGATCTGCCGCAGGATGGCCGATTCGACAAGGTGGTGAGCGTCGGCATGTTCGAACACGTCGGCCACGCCAACCTGGCGCAGTACTGCCAGACCTTGTTCGGTGCGGTCCGCGAAGGCGGCCTGGTGATGAACCACGGGATTACCGCCAAGCATATCGATGGTCGGCCGGTGGGGCGGGGCGCTGGTGAGTTCATCGAGCGTTATGTGTTTCCCAATGGCGAGCTACCCCATCTGTCGATGATCTCGGCCGAGATCAGCGAGGCAGGCCTGGAAGTTGTCGACGTCGAAAGCCTGCGCCTGCACTACGCGCGCACGCTCGATCACTGGAGCGAGCGCCTGGAAGATAACCTTGAAGCTGCAGCCAAAGAGGTGCCGGAGCAAGCGCTGCGGATCTGGCGGCTGTATCTGGCAGGCTGCGCCTACGCGTTCGCGCGGGGCTGGATCAACCTGCACCAGATACTCGCGGTCAAGGCTCATGCCGATGGCAGCCACGAGCTACCCTGGACCCGGGATGATATCTACACGCCCTAGAGAATCGGTGAAATCAGGCGGGCGACCCGCATGCCGAGCTGCCTGAGGCGGTGGGTCTCCCGGCCTTCATCCTCGTTGATCTCGTGGGACAGGGCGAAGTCGGCATTGAGCATCTGTTCCACGTCGCCGGCAAAGGCGCTGTCGACGGTCAACAACATCACTTCGAAATTCAGCCGGAACGAGCGGTTGTCCAGGTTGGCGCTGCCGATGGCGCTGATTTCGCTGTCGATCAGCACCACCTTCTGGTGCAGGAAACCCGGTTGATAGCGGAACACCCGGACCCCGGCGCGTACGGCTTCAAAGGCATACAGGCTGGAGGCGGCGTAGACGATGCGGTGATCCGGCCGGGAGGGCAGCAGCAGCCGCACATCGACGCCGCGCAGGACCGCCAGGCGCAGTGCGGCAAACACCGCTTCATCGGGAATGAAGTAGGGGCTGGTGATCCACACGCGCTGCGTGGCGGCATGAATGGCCTCGACGAAAAACAACGAGCAGGTCTCGTAAGGGTCTGCCGGGCCGCTGGCCAACAATTGGCACAGCACGCCGTCGTCGGGATAGCTCTGGGGCAGGATCAAGGGCGGCAGTTCCCGGGCCGCCCAGAACCAGTCTTCGGCGAATGACTCCTGCATGCAGGCCACCACCGGACCGCTGACCGCCACGTGGGTGTCGCGCCACGGCGATAGCGGGGCCTTGGCGCCCAGGTATTCGTCGCCGACGTTGTGCCCGCCCACGTAGCCCAGCCTGCCGTCGACCACTACGATCTTGCGATGGTTGCGAAAGTTGACCTGGAATCGATTGAGCCAGCCACTGCGGGTGGCAAACGCCTTGACCTGCACGCCCGCGTCGCGCAGCGTCTGCACATAGCGATGGGGCAGGGAGTGGCTGCCGATGCGGTCATAGAGCAGGTAGACCGCGACCCCTTGCGCGGCTTTTTTGATCAGCAGGCTTTGCAGGCGCCGGCCGAGTTGGTCGTCATGCACAATAAAAAACTGGATCAGTACGGCTTCACGGGCCTGCTCGATGGCCTCGAAGATGGCGTCGAAGGTGGCTTGGCCATTGATCAACAGGCGCAGTTGGTTGTTCGCCAGGCATGGCATGCGCCCCAGCTTTGGCATGGCGCGCAGCGAATCGTAGGCATTGGAGGCACGGGCGCTCAGCGCTTCCTCGACCCAGGGGCGCCAGTTGAGGTCGGCGATGGCCTTGCGCATTTCTTCGTTGGCCTGGCGGCGAGCCTTGATGTAGGCATCGAAGGTGCTGCGTCCGAACACCAGGTAGGGAATGAGGGTCAGGTAGGGAATGAAGATCAACGACAGCGCCCAGGCAATCGAGCCTTGGGCGGTCCTGACGGTCAGCACCGCGTGGATCGCGGCCATCGTGCCCAGGGAGTGAATGAGGGTGATCAGGTAGGCAAAAAGATGGGGGCCAAAAAAATCCATGGGGCAACCTTGCTCCGGAGAATTCAATGCGTAACAGACCATGTTCTGCGATGAATGTCGCTATTTAATTCGCCATGCAACCGAAGTGGATTGGCGACGTCTAACGGCCATTACTGACTAGGAGTTACTCGATGAACGTACGTCTGCTGGGTTTGGTCATGGCTGTTGGCTTGGCACTTCCTGTGGCCGCTCAGGCACAGATGCTGCAACCGGGTTTATGGGAATTGACCTCCAGCAACATGAAGGTCGACAACCAGAATCTGCCGGACTTGCAATTGATCCTGGGGCAGTTGGGTAACCATATGACCCCGCAACAGAAGGCCGCCCTGGAGAAACAGGGGATCAACATGGGCGGCAAGGGGATTCGCGTCTGCCTGACACCCGAGCAAGTGCAAACTGACGACATTCCCCTGCAAGACGCGCAATCGGGCTGCAAGCAAGAGATCACCGAGCGCAGTGGCAACCAGTGGAAATTCCGCTTCAGTTGCCCGAAAGCCCAGGGTTCAGGAGTGGCCACGTTCCTCAGCGATCGCGAGTTCAATACCAAGGTCAATGGCACCTTCAATGCCACCGGCATCCAGCAACAGGGCAGCATGGACACCCGTGCCGTGTGGCTGGGGCAGGATTGCGGCACCGTCAAGCCGAGGGCTTAAGCGCTCTGCTGTGGGGCGGCGCGATGCCGCCCGTCACGGGCCTTCAAATACTCACACACCGCCTGCACACTCATCCTGCCCAAGTCGTCTCCCTGACCGGTGCGCAGGCTGACAAAATCACCCTCCATCTCCCGTTGCCCAATCACCAGCACATGCTCCACCCCCAGCAATCGATGCTGGCGGATCTTGCTGACGACGTGCTCGTTGCGCAGGTCTGAGTGAGCGTGAACCCCGGCGCGGCGCAGGGTGTCGGTCAGCGCTTGGCTGTAGTCGATCTGACGTTCATCGATGTTGATCACCACCACTTGCGGGGTGGCTTGCCACGCCTGCAGTTCCTGCTGGTCGGTCCAGCACACGCCATAGATACGTTGCGCTTCTTTGCCACTTGCGTGGGTCAGGGCAAACGCGCTCATCACCCGGGTGGTCGGTACATAAGGGCCTGCGGCCAGCGCTGCGCCGTCCGTCGACCAGTAGGACGACAGCACGTAATGCAGTGAATGGTTGGCGGTGGCCAGCTCGATCATCCGTGTCTGGATCCGTTGCAGATCTTCAGGGCCCAAGGCTCGCGCAAGCGTGAAGCCGCAGTAGAAACCGTCGCCCACTGCCGCCGCGGCAACCACTTGAGCCTTGGCGTGCAGTTGCTTGAGTGCCATGCCCAGCAGCAGTGCGCACGAGCGGCGTAGAATCTCCAGGCCTTGTGGTTCGCGCGCGGTAATAAGGCTGACGCGGGCGTCCTGGCGGATCACGAACGCGCAGTCCACCAGCAGGCCATTCACCTGCCCGGCGACCGCCGCTTTGGCCAGCCCCGGACCAATGCTCGAAGCCAACTCCGATACCGAGAGCGCCTGGTCGTACTCGCGAACAGTGCCGTCGGGCAATGTGATTTTCAGCATGCTCAGTGACCCCCGGCAGTTTTACGGCAAACCGGATTCAACGCATGAACCGTAAAGGCAAACCCTGGCAGCCGTCATTAATACTTTCGGCGTGCCAGGCGAGTTGTCCCGAGACCAGGGTGGTACTCACACTGTGCCGAAACTGCCGTCCGGCAAACGGCGTCCAGCCGCATTGCGCGAGAATCGGCTGCTGGTCGACCGCCTTGCCCTCAGGCTCGGGACGGATCAGCACCAGGTCGGCCCAATAGCCTTCGCGCAAATATCCGCGGTCGGGAATGGCAAACAGATCCGCCACCCGGTGACTCGTCTTTGCCACCAGCGTCGCCAGCGGAACCAGGCCCTCGGCCACCAATTCCAGCAGTGCGGGGAGGGCGTGTTGCACCAGTGGCAAGCCGGCGGGCGCCTGTGGGTAAGGCTGCTGTTTCTGCGCCCAGGTATGCGGTGCATGGTCGCTGCCGATGACATCCAGCCGGTGACTCAGCAAGGCCTGGCGCAACGCATCGCGGTCAGCCTGGGTCTTGATGGCTGGGTTGCACTTGATCAGGTTGCCCAGGCGTGGGTAGTCACGATCATCGAACAACAGGTGATGCAGGCAGACCTCGGCGCTGATGTGTTTCTGCGCCAGGGGCCGGTCTTCGAACAGTGCCAGTTCGCGAGCGGTGGTCAGGTGCAGGACATGCAAGCGGGTGCCAAAACGCTTGGCCAGGTCGACGGCCAGGGAGGAGGAGCGAAAGCACGCCTGGGCATCACGAATCAGTGGATGAGCGCTGGCGGGCACATTGTCGCCATAACGTTCGGCGAATGTGCTTTCGTTGAGGCGGATGCTGGGGCTGTGTTCGCAATGGGCCAGGAGCAGGGTCGGCACCTCGGCAAACAGGCGTTCCAGAATGCGCGGGTCATCCACCAGCAGGTTGCCGGTGGACGCGCCCATGAACACTTTGACCCCCGCCACTTCACTGGGGTTGAGCGCTGCGACGGTGTCCAGGTTGTCGTGGCTGACGCCGAAGTGAAAGCCGTAGTTGGCCACTGAATGCATCGCCGCCCGGCGTTTTTTATCGGCGAGCGCTGCCAGGGTCAGGGTCGCCGGGCGGGTGTTGGGCATGTCCATGAAACTGGTGATGCCACCGGCCACGGCTGCCCGCGACTCGCTGTAGACACTGCCTTTTTCCGGCGCGCCCGGATCACGGAAATGCACCTGGTCGTCGATCATCCCCGGCAGCAGCCATTGGCCGCTGGCGTCGATTTCCACCGCTGCGTTTTCACCGTCGATGCTGCTGGCAATTTTCACGATGCGCCCATGGTCCACCAGCAGATCGGCGTCGAATATTCGTCCTTCGTTGACCAGTCGCGCATTGCGAATCAGCACACTGGCCATGCTTAAAACTCGTTCTGCAGGGCTTTGTAGCCACGCACCAGATCGACGTTGGTGCGTGCCACATCTTCGGAAAACTCCGAGGCGCTGACGCTCACCGGCGGGAACTGGGACAGGTCGGTGTGGGCGCCGATACGGGTGGTGGAGGGCACGTAGAAATCCCTGGGCAAGTCGCGGCCATCGACCACCGAGTTGTGCCGCACTACACAACCGTCGGCGACCGCACAGTTGAACAGCACGCTGTTGAAACCGATGAACACACGGTTACCGACGGTGCAGGGGCCGTGGACGATGGAGCGGTGGGCGATGGAACTGAACTCGCCGATGGTCACCGCTGCACCGGATTTGGAGTGGATGACCACGCCGTCCTGGATGTTCGAATTGGCGCCGATGGTGATCGGTTGCATCTGGCCCGAGTCATCGACTTCGTCGGCCCGAATCACTGCATAGGGGCCGACGAACACGTTCTCGCCGATCACCACCTTGCCGCAGATGATCGCGGTTTTATCGACGTAGGCGGACTCGGCAATGCGCGGCAAGTCGCCGGAAGGATTTTTACGGATCATGGTTGCTCCCGGCGCCAGTGACTTTCGGCTACTGCATCATGGGCGTGCAGGCTTTCGGCGTGGACCACCCGTACGTCAAACGCCTGCAGGCCCGGGAAGCGTTGCAGCGCCAGGTGCAGGCGGCGTGCGGCGTCCTCGCAGAACATCAGGTTTTGCCCGTTGGCCAGGGCGAAGGCCTGCTCATCCGCACGCTTGACAGCGGTTTGTACGGCGGTGCCCAGGGCGGCTTCGGCGTGGTTGATGGCGGCGATCAGCGGCAGATCGTCCAGCGTCTCGTCCAGGCGCAAACACAGCTGGGCGGTGCTGCGCTGACTGTGGGGTGTGGCGACAATGCCCCTGGTGGAGCCAAGCCAGGCCAGGACCTCGGCGTGCTGCAAGGAGGTGTTGGCAAAGTCATCGACGAATCGCTGCTGTATCAGTTGCCGGGACAGCGCCGCTGAACATGGACACGTGGAGGAGTAACTGACGTCCACCCGCAGTTCCACGTGGAACACCGTCCCTTGCAGACGCGCATTGAGGCTGATCGGATAACTTTTCCAGCCGGCCAATGGGCTGACTAAGGCTGGGCGCTTCAGCAGGATGTCGCTGTGAATGCGCAGGTAAGCCGAGGTCGCCAGTCCTTCATGGCTGTCGAGAAAGTCTTGCAGCACGCGGCGCAGGAGCGCTGGTGTGAGGTTTTCCTGCTCCAGCATGGCCAGCGCCAGGTACAGGCGCGACATATGAATGCCACGGGCTTGCGCGTCATCCAGGCTGACGCCGGCAT
Organism: Pseudomonas sp. RA_35y_Pfl2_P32; assembly: GCF_963970735.1. Lineage (NCBI taxonomy): Bacteria > Pseudomonadati > Pseudomonadota > Gammaproteobacteria > Pseudomonadales > Pseudomonadaceae > Pseudomonas > Pseudomonas sp. RA_35y_Pfl2_P32. The sequence continues at coordinate 194,256 of NZ_CAXAQF010000008.1, read as the reverse complement.
CGGCTTTGGCAGTCAGGCGTTGGTCGTCGAATAGAACAGGAAGGGCGATGCCGCACATGCCCACCCAGTCCAGGGGCAAGGATTGGCGTGCGGCCTGCGCGGCGATATCCGGCAGAGTCAGCGCATTCATGAGCAGGTCCGTCGTGGGAGATGATTGCGAATGTTATAGTATAACAATCAGCGCGACGACAGCTTTTTCAGGACTCCCCCCATCGCACTCAGCAGCCCGTCAGGCGGCTGCAGGTAAAACGGGCGCTGGCCCCGCCCGAACTGGAAAACCGGTTGAGCGTAGTCCAGCCAACCCGACGGCTGTAGCCGACCCAGGCCTCGCCATCGGATGCCAGGCCAGTGAAGAACGTGAGCTGGCCGTAACGGCTGGTGGTCTGTGCCCAGTACCGTTTGCCGCGTTGTTCAAAGCCGCGCATGTAGGTGGTATTGCCCGCCGTGGCGACGCTGTAGGCATTGCCTTCGGGATCAACGCAGGCCAGCAGGGTGGCGCTGCGGGTGCAAGTGGCCAGCCCCGGTAACTGCGCACAGGCATCGGCCGTGAACAGCAGTAAAAGGCCGAACAAGGTGCATTTCAGGGCGTCGGGCATGGGGTTTCTCGAGCAGGTGGCAGGGCCAAGGATTGCGCCCTTCGTCGCGGGCGACAAGCACGGATTGGCTTATTTGCATTGTTATACTATAACATTTGACGCTTGCCTGATCTGTGATCTCCCGTGACGCCTGCTGCCCTGAGGAATACCTGATGCCCAATCGCCTTCCCGTTACCGTGCTCTCCGGCTTTCTCGGCGCCGGTAAAAGCACCCTGCTCAATTACGTCCTGCGCAACCGCGAGCATCTGCGGGTGGCAGTGATCGTCAACGACATGAGCGAAATCAACATCGACGGCAGTGAGGTGCAGCGCGATGTCAGCCTGAATCGCGCCGAAGAAAAACTGGTGGAGATGAGCAACGGCTGCATTTGCTGCACCCTGCGTGAGGACTTGCTGGAGGAGGTCAGCAAACTGGCCCGGGACGGCCGTTTTGATTACCTGCTGATCGAGTCCACGGGGATTTCCGAGCCGTTGCCGGTGGCGGAGACCTTCACCTTTCGTGACGAACAGGGGCAAAGCCTGGCCGACATCGCGCGGCTCGACACCATGGTCACAGTGGTCGACGGGATGAACTTCCTGCTCGATTACCAGGCCGCCGAAAGCCTCGCCTCCCGCGGGCAGACCCTGGGTGAGGATGATGAGCGCTCGATCACCGATCTGCTGATCGAGCAGATCGAGTTCGCCGATGTGCTGCTGATCAGCAAAATCGATCTGATCAGCAGTGCCGAACGCGAGGAGTTGATCGCCATCCTCAAGCGCCTGAATGCCCAGGCGCAGACCATTCCCATGGTCATGGGCGAGGTGCCGTTGCGGCAGATCCTCAATACCGGGCGCTTTGATTTTGCCAAGGCGGCCCAGGCGCCGGGCTGGCTCCAGGAGTTGCGCGGCGAGCACGTGCCGGAAACCACCGAGTACGGCATCGCCTCCATGGCCTACCGGGCTCGCCGACCCTTTCATCCCCAGCGTTTTTTCAGCTTCATCGACCGGCCTTGGGTGAACGGCAAACTGCTGCGCTCCAAGGGTTTTTTCTGGCTGGCCAGCAAGCACCAGGATGCCGGCAGTTGGTCCCAGGCCGGCGGCTTGATGCGCCATGGCTTTGCCGGTCGTTGGTGGCGTTTTGTACCGAAAGAGCAGTGGCCGGACGATCAGGAAAGCACCGCGGCGATCATGCAGCATTGGACGCCTGCCACCGGCGATTGTCGCCAGGAGCTGGTGTTCATCGGCCAGCACATCGACTTCGCCCAGCTCACGGCAGAGTTGGATGACTGCCTGCTCAGCGCCGATGAAATGGCCATGGGCGTCGAGGGTTGGCGCTCGCTGGTCGATCCCTTCGGTCCCTGGTTCGACGAGGAGGCGGCATGAGCCTGGCGCCCGCGCTCCAGGCCCGGCCGCGGGTCCGCCAGGCCATCGGTCAAACCCCTGAGGTGTTCACCCAGATCCTCGAGGACGGGACCAACCTGGCGCTTTGGCAGCGCCGGTTACCGTTGCACATCGTGGACTTCGCCACGCTGTTGTTGTCGCTGAACCAGCCGCTGGCCGAATCGCTGGTGGTGGAGTTGGCCGATGACGAGGCGCAACCCGACCTGCGCAGCCTGGCGGCCTGTTGCAGCGATCTGATGGGCTATGAGGGTTTCATCGCCGATGTGGCGTGGCTGGTCAGTGCCTTTGCCTGCCTGCTCGGGGCGCGGCGGATCGGGGTCCGGGTGCGCACCCTGGATAAAGCCATGTGCCCGCGCTTTCACGTCGACCATGTGCCAGTGCGGCTGATCACTACTTACGCTGGGGTCGGCAGCCAGTGGCTGGAGGAGGGCAAGATCGATCGTCAGCAGTTGGGCAATCCGCACGCCGAGCCCGGGCAGTGCCAACAGATGCTCGGTGGTGAAGTCGCGTTGCTCAAGGGGGAGAAGTGGTTGGGCAACGAAGGCGCTGGCCTGATCCACCGTTCGCCGCCCCTGGCCGCGGGTGAACGTCGCCTGATCCTGACGCTGGACTGGCTGGCGTGAGTGAGGTGGCGATAGTGAATTGGCCGGCGCTCAGGCATATTGCGTTGACCTTCCTGTGATGCCGCTCTGCGCCGTGAAATCGCCAAGCCTGTTGCAAAACATCCCCACCCATGTGATTGCCGGTCCCTTGGGGGCGGGCAAGACCAGTCTGATTCGCCACCTGCTGGCGCAGCGGCCGGCGCACGAGCGTTGGGCGGTGCTGATCAACGAGTTCGGGCAGATTGGCCTCGACGCCGCGCTGTTGACCACCGGCGCCGATGGCATTGCGCTGGGGGAAGTGGCTGGCGGCTGCCTGTGTTGCGTGAATGGCGCACCCTTCCAGATTGGCCTGGGGCGGTTGCTGCGCCGTTCACGTCCTGACCGGCTGTTTATCGAACCTTCGGGCCTCGGCCACCCGGCACAGTTGCTGCGGCAACTGAGCGAGGCGCCCTGGCAAGGGGTGCTGGCGGTCCAGCCGAGCGTGATGGTGCTCGACGCCCAGGCGCTGGCCGCCGGCAAGCCATTGCCCACCGCACAACAACAAGCGCTGCCCAGCGCCGGGCTGTTGCTGCTGAACAAGGCTGAGCATCTGACTGACGATCAGCGGCAACGGATTAGCGTGTTGTTACCAGCGTGCCCGCTGATCTGGACCGAGCAAAGTCAGTTGTCTTTGAGCGAGCTGCCAGGGGCGCAGAGCCAGGCCCAAGCGCTTGTGGATAACTTCACCGCAGCCAGGGGCGTGGCGCCTGCGCCATTGATCTGGACGGACCCGGCCTTGCCGATCTGTTTGAGTCAGGAGCAGGACGGGGGCTGGAGCATCGGCTGGCGCTGGCACTTGAGCCAGGTGTTCGATCGCCAGCGCCTTAGCGCGTGGCTGCAGGGTTTGGCGTGGCGTCGGGCGAAGCTGGTGATCCACAGCGCCGAAGGCTGGGTATCCGCCAATGCCCTGGATAATGCGGCGCTGGATTGGCGGGCCAGTGAATGGCGCCAGGATTCACGCCTGGAATTGATCTTCGAGGCACCGCAAGCGGTGGATGAACTGCAACAGGCCCTGGCCGCGTGCCGGGTGACGCTGGCGTGAAACCTCAGGGGCGCTGCTTGCTGTGATCCTGGCGCCACTGGCTCAGCTCGATCACGTCGGCGCTCGGCATCGGCGGTTTTTCTTCGTAGGGCATCGGGTAGGGTGCCAGTTCGATTTGCGCGCTGTGCGGGCCGAACTGGGTGATGGTCCCGGCATGCCGGGTTTCGCCGGTGACGGTGAACTCGAAATTATAGATCCGGGCCAGGCGGCGTCGGCCGTTGGCATCTTTGACGAACGCGATTTTCTTCAAGGCCACGTTGCCGTCGAGCAGTTCGATGTCGAGTTTGGCGCAATGCCGCTTGACCCGTTCCAGCGCTCGTTCACGCAAGCCATGGTTGTGCCACAGCCATGCGGCACCGGTCGCCAGCAGCATCAGCACGAAGATATTTCCCAGGGTCAGCATCAAGCGCACTCCAACTAATTGGCACCAGCTTAACTGCGACATTGGCCTGTCGTACAGGCTGCGTTTAGTCGCATACTGCGCGGCTCGAATTTCAATCGTTTTACGGAAATCCCGCATGAAACGTACACCTCATCTGCTCGCCATCCAGTCCCACGTGGTTTTCGGTCATGCTGGCAACAGCGCCGCGGTTTTCCCGATGCAGCGGGTCGGGGTGAACGTCTGGCCGCTGAACACGGTGCAGTTCTCCAACCACACGCAATACGGCCAGTGGGCTGGCGAGGTGTTGGCGCCGCAGCAGATTCCAGCGCTGGTGGAGGGGATTGCCGCCATTGGCGAGTTGGGTAACTGCGACGCGGTGCTGTCGGGTTACCTGGGTAGCGCGGCGCAGGGGCGGGCGATCCTCAGCGGCGTGGCGCGGATCAAGGCGATCAACCCACAGGCGCTGTACCTCTGCGATCCGGTCATGGGGCATGCCGAGAAAGGTTGCATCGTGCCCGCCGAAGTCAGCGACTTCCTGCTCAACGAAGCGGCGGCCGTGGCTGACTTCATGTGCCCGAACCAACTGGAGCTGGACAGCTTCTCCGGGCGCAAGCCGCAGTCGCTGTTCGATTGCCTGGGCATGGCCCGCGCTTTATTGGCGCGTGGTCCGAAGGCGGTACTGGTCAAGCACCTGGATTATCCCGGCAAGCTGGCGGACGGCTTCGAGATGCTGCTGGTGACCGCCGAAGGCAGCTGGCACCTGCGTCGTCCGCTGTTGGCATTCCCGCGCCAGCCGGTGGGCGTGGGCGACCTGACGGCGGGGCTGTTCCTGTCGCGGGTGCTACTGGGCGACAGCCTGGTGGCCGCGTTCGAATTTGCCGCCGCAGCGGTGCATGAAGTGTTGCTGGAAACCCAGGCCTGTGCCAGCTACGAGCTGGAGCTGGTCCGGGCCCAAGACCGCATCGCCCATCCGCGGGTGAAATTCGAGGCCACTTCGATCAGCCTTTGATTTCTCGCTGAACTCTATCGCGAGCAGGCGGCGCTCCGTCTGCTCGCGATGGATCAGACGTCGGCCTTGATTTCCTGGTAGCGCTTTTCCAGTTCCTGGCGGATCTGGCGACGCTGTTTGCCCTGGATGTAGCGGCGGCGGTCTTCGCTGTTCTGCGGTTGCAGCGGTGGCACCGCCGCGGGCTTGCGCTGGTCGTCGACCGCCACCATGGTGAAGAAGCAACTGTTGGTATGGCGCACCGAGCGCTCGCGAATGTTTTCGGTCACGACCTTGATGCCCACCTCCATCGAGGTGTTGCCGGTGTAGTTGACCGATGCCAGGAACGTCACCAGTTCACCGACGTGAATCGGTTCGCGGAAAATCACCTGGTCCACCGACAGGGTCACCACGTACCGGCCGGCATAGCGGCTGGCGCACGCGTAGGCCACTTCGTCGAGGTACTTGAGCAGGGTACCGCCGTGGACATTGCCAGAGAAGTTGGCCATGTCGGGGGTCATCAGTACTGTCATCGACAGCTGGGCATTTCCGGGTTCCATAGCACACTCACGGTTCTAGGCAGAGATTCAGGGGCGCGCCTCTGTGGGCACTTGAGCTGTTTTTCAAAGCATCCTTAACGGGACGCCGCGCCGCTCGCGGTCGTCACGCTTGTATCCATCTGTTTCCATATATTGCACCGCGTTTCTGCCGGAAGTCGCGGTGTTAACCTTCAAAAGCCCATTCGACAGGCCTTTTCTCGCGTCACGTCGACTGCCCCCCCCCTCAAGGAGCCTTCGCCATGCATGCCATCAGTTTCATTCAGGATTTGGCAGTGATCATGCTGGTGGCGGGGGTGGTGACCGTGCTGTTCCATCGCTTCAAGCAGCCCGTGGTCCTGGGGTACATCGTTGCCGGCTTCATCATCGGCCCACACACCCCGCCGTTCGGCCTGATTCATGATGAACAGACCATCAAGACCCTGGCCGAGCTGGGGGTGATTTTCCTGATGTTCTGCCTCGGCCTCGAGTTCAGCCTGCGCAAGTTGTTCAAGGTCGGTGCAACGGCGTTCATCGCGGCGTTCCTGGAAATCGTGCTGATGATCTGGATCGGCTACGAAATCGGCCGCTGGTTCGACTGGAGCACCATGGACTCGCTGTTTCTCGGGGCGATCCTGGCGATCTCCTCGACCACCATCATCGTCAAGGCGCTCAACGACCTGAAGATGAAACACGAGCGGTTTGCCCAACTGATATTCGGGGTGCTGATCGTCGAGGATATTCTCGGGATCGGCATCATTGCCTTGCTGTCGAGCATTGCGGTGAGCGGTACCGTCAGTTCGGGCGAGGTGTTTTCCACCGTCGGCAAACTCTCACTGTTCATGATCGTCGCACTGGTCATCGGCATCCTGCTGGTACCGCGGCTGCTGGCCTATGTGGCGAAATTCGAAAGCAATGAAATGCTGCTGATCACCGTGCTGGGCCTGTGTTTCGGCTTTTGCCTGCTGGTGGTCAAACTGGAGTACAGCATGGTGCTGGGGGCGTTCCTGATCGGGGCGATCATGGCCGAATCCCGGCAATTGCTGAAGATCGAGCGTCTGATCGAACCCGTTCGCGACCTGTTCAGCGCGATCTTCTTTGTTGCCATTGGCTTGATGCTCGATCCGCTGATTCTGTTGCAGTACGCCTGGCCGATTGCGGTGATCACCGTTGCCGTGGTGCTGGGCAAGATGCTGTCCTGCGGCCTTGGGGCCTTTATCGCCGGCAACGACGGCCGCACCTCGCTGCGGGTCGGCATGGGCCTGTCACAGATTGGCGAGTTTTCATTCATCATTGCGGCCCTGGGCATGACCTTGCAGGTCACCAGCACCTTCCTTTACCCAGTGGCGGTGGCCGTCTCGGTGATCACCACGCTGCTGACGCCTTACCTGATCCGCGCGGCTGACCCACTGTCGATCAAGCTCGCTGCGGTCATACCGACGCGCCTGGGCCGGGTGCTGGGCATGTATGGCGAATGGTTGCGCAGTATCCAGCCGCAGGGTGAGGGCGCGCTGCTGGCCTCGATGATTCGGCGGATTCTGTTGCAGGTAGGGGTGAACCTGGCGCTGGTGGTGGCGATTTTCTTGTCGGGCGGGTTCTTCGCCGAACGCATGTCGGCCTATCTGCAGGGCTGGATCAGCGATCCGAGCTGGCAGAAGGCATTGATCTGGGGTGGGGCACTGCTGGTGTCGCTGCCTTTCCTGATTGCCGCCTATCGCAAGATCAAGGCGCTCTCGATGCTGCTGGCGGAAATGGGGGTGAAACCGGAGATGGCCGGCCGCCACACACAGCGAGTGCGTCGGGTGATCGCCGAGGTGATCCCGATTCTTGCGCTGCTGGTGATTTTTCTGCTGCTGGCAGCCTTGTCGGCCAGTATTTTACCGACCAACAAGTTGCTGTTGCTGATTGCCGTGGTCACCGCCGCGGTGGCGGCGCTCCTCTGGCGCTGGTTCATCCGTGTGCACACGCGGATGCAGGTGGCCCTGCTGGAAACCCTGGACAACCACAAGGAGTCGTCCGGCCATTGAAGCGCTGCTGGGTCCGGGATCAGCTTTCCAGCCAGACGTCCCGCGCCCAATGCCATACCGATTCCCAGGTTTCTTCGGCAACCAGTTCGTCTTCGGCTTGCCACAGCACCACGGTGCCGTCTTCTTCGACGCAGTAGTAGTCGTCGCCGTCCTGGCAGATAGGGATCAGGCTACGGTCCACGCCCGCATCCCAGGCGTTGGCGGCAACGTCCGGCAGGTAGGTGTGGGATTGTGGGTCCGTGACAGTCACGGGCTCCAGGCTGCCGTAGACCACGTCGCTGACGGTCAGCAGGAATTCCCTGAAGACAAACGGGATGTCGATGAACAGTTGTTCTTCGATTTCCACCAGCAGGTCTTCGTCAGGCAGCTCCAAGGGCACCGGTACCGGTTCGTTGGCTTCTCGCAGTTGTTCGATGATTTCTTCCACGTCCGGGATCCTCTTGCTCAATGGCGCGGTTTGGTTGGGGCGGTTTATACAGTAGCTTGCTATAGATGCAACCGCGAAATAGAAAACCCCAGCCGAGGCTGGGGTTTTTATTACTGCATGCGAACCGCGCGAGGTATTAGCCGTTCTGGCGGATACCGGCGACCAGCCAAGGCTGGTTGTCGCCTTGCGGACGTTCCATGTTCCAGCTTTCGCTGAACACTTCGCCCTGGTCGAAACGCGAGGTTTTCGACACGCCGCTAAAGGTCAGGGTGGCGATGGTCTTGTCTGCGCGATCATCCACGCCGTCCAGTTGCACGGTGAGGTTGTCGATGTAGGTCGACTGGAAGCTGTCGCCCAGGTCGGCACGTTCGCGCTTGAGGAACTCCAGCAGTTGCGGGGTCACGAACTCGGCGATCTTGTCCATTTCATTGGCGTCCCAGTGCTGTTGCAGGGACTGGAAGTGGTTGCGCGCCGCTTCAATGAAGCGCTCTTCGTTGAACCAGGCCGGCGCGTTGATCACCGGACGAGCGGTGGCCGGAGCGGCCGAACCACCGAAGATCGAACCCATGGCAGGCTTGTTCTCGAACACTTCACGCTGCATTGGCGCGTGACCGGCCGGGGCCAGATGCTCTTGCTGCTTGCGACGACGAGCGGCGATGAAGCGGAAGATCACGAAGGCGATGACCGCCATGATCAGGATGTCGAAGATCTGCATGCCCTGGAAGCCATCGCCCATGAACATGGAGGCCAACAGGCCACCCGCGGCGATACCGGCCAACGGGCCGAGCCAGCGCGAAGCACCGCCGGCCTTGGCCGCAGCGCCAGCGGCACCGGCAGCACCCGCGGTCGCCGCAGCGCCGCCCATGCCAGGAGAAGAAGGAGCCATTTGGCTGGTCTGGTGAGTCGGCGCAGCGCCGGAGCTCTTGCCGCCACCAAAGCGCTTGGCGTTGGCGTCCAGGCTCATCGTCAGGCCGATGCACAACGCCATGGCGATGCTAAGAAAACGTTTCATAAAGGGAATTCCCATTTGTGGATGGCACGCGCGCCATGTTGCACAGGTGAAGTGTTGCTGGCTAGCGGCAGAGTGTTTCGGGCTTTTGCCTGACAGGCGGGGTTCAGCTCAACCGGCCTGTGTAGGGCTATGTACTTTTGTCTGCGGGATGGGTCGACAAGTTCAGAAGGAACGTTGCTGAACCTCGCAACGCCAGAACCGATAGTTCTTGTCTATGACTGATCCACCTGTATCCCTGATGGGCAGCCGGGCGGCTACCCCATCAGGGAGTTTGTCAGATCGCTTCCAGCTTGGCGTAGCCGAGCATCAGCCACTTGCTGCCTTCGCTGAAGTTCACTTGAACCCGGGCCTGGGCCCCGGCGCCTTCGAAGTTGAGGATCACCCCTTCGCCGAATACCGCGTGCTGCACTTGCTGGCCGAGGCTGAATGCGGTTTCCGGGATTTCCGTACCGGCGAACATACTGCTCGAGCTCTGCTTCTGGCCACCGCCGAACGGCCGGCTGATGCTATTGGACAGCCGCACTTCCTGGATCAGGCCCTTGGGCACTTCGCGTACGAATCGCGAGACCTTGTTGTAGGTCTCGCTGCCGTACAAGCGCCGGGTTTCAGCATAGGTCATCACCAGGTTCTGCATGGCGCGGGTAATGCCGACGTACGCCAGGCGCCGTTCCTCTTCAAGACGGCCGGGCTCTTCCAGGCTCATCTTGTGCGGGAACAGACCTTCTTCCATGCCCACCAGGAACACGTAGGGGAATTCCAGGCCCTTGGCGCTGTGCAGGGTCATCAGCTGGATACTGTCTTCGTGCTCGTCGGCCTGGGTATCACCGGCCTCCAGGGAGGCATGGCCGAGGAACGCGGCCAGTGGCGTCAGCTCTTCGTCTTCTTCGCTGTTCTCGAAGTTGCGCGCGGCGCTGACCAGCTCCTCAAGGTTTTCTACCCGGGCCTGGCCTTTTTCGCCTTTTTCCGCTTCGTGGTAGGCAATCAGCCCCGACTGCTCGATGACTGTCTGGGTCATCAAGTGCAGCGGCATCTCGGCGGTTTTCGCCGCCAGGTTCTCGATCAGTTCGATGAAAGCGCCGAGGGCGCCGGCAGCGCGGCCGGTCAGGCCTTTATTGGCGATCAGCAAGCGCATGGCTTCCCACATCGACACATCGCTGTGACGGGCGTGGTCGCGGATCGCTTCGACGGTTCTCTCGCCAATGCCACGGGCTGGAACGTTGATCACCCGCTCCAGGGCCGCATCGTTGCCGCGCCCTTCAAGCAAGCGCAGGTAAGCCATGGCGTTCTTGATTTCAGCACGTTCGAAGAAGCGCTGGCCGCCATAGATGCGGTACGGGATACGCTCGCGCAGCAGGGCTTCTTCCAAAACCCGTGATTGGGCGTTGGAGCGGTACAGAATTGCGATATCACTGCGCGCCAGGCCGGTTTTCAGCGCGCTTTCGATGGTTTCGACAACGTAGCGGGCTTCGTCGTGTTCGTTGAAGGCGGCGTAGAGGTTGATCGCTTCGCCTTCACCGCCATCGGTCCACAGCTCTTTGCCCATGCGCCCGGTATTGTTGGCGATCAGGGCGTTCGCCGCCTTGAGGATACCGGCGGTGGAGCGATAGTTTTGTTCCAGGCGAATGGTCTCGGCATCCGGGAAGTCGTCGGAGTACTGATAGATGTTCTCGATTTTCGCCCCACGCCAGCCGTAGATCGACTGGTCGTCGTCACCCACCACCATCAGGCTGTCACCGCCCTTGGCCAGCAGGCGCAACCAGGCGTACTGCACGGCGTTGGTGTCCTGGAACTCGTCCACCAGGATATGGCGGAAGCGCTTCTGGTAGTGCGCCAGCAAGCCCGGGTGGTCGCGCCACAGGTCGAGGGCGCGCAGCAGCAACTCGGAGAAGTCGATGACGCCGGCGCGCAGGCACGCGGCCTCATAGGCCTCATAGATGCTGCGCATGGTACCCAGGAACAGGTCGCCGCTGGCTTGAATGTGTTGTGGGCGCAGGCCTTCGTCTTTCTGGCCGTTGATAAACCACTGGGCCTGGCGGGCCGGCCAGCGCTGTTCGTCGAGGCCCAGCTCACGGATCACCCGCTTGACCAGACGCTGCTGGTCGTCGCTGTCGAGGATCTGGAACGTCTGGCTCAGGCCGGCTTCCTGCCAGTGCGCCCGCAACAGGCGGTGTGCCAGGCCGTGGAAGGTGCCGACCCACATGCCGGCCGGGTTGATGCCCATCAACTGCTCGATGCGATGGCGCATCTCGGCAGCGGCCTTGTTGGTGAAGGTCACCGACAGGATCGAGTGAGGCGAGGCGTTTTCGACCTGGATCAACCAGGCGATACGGTGCACCAGCACACGGGTTTTACCGGAGCCAGCACCGGCCAGGACCAACTGACGACCCACGGAGGCGGCTACGGCCTGGCGTTGGGCATCGTTGAGTGAGTTCAGCAAAAGGGAGAGGTCATCGCGCATCGGGGCATTCTAGGGTGCCGCGTCAAACCGGGCAAACCGAGCTTTGCATTAACCGATGAAAGAGTTGCCCAGGGCGACCGCCCGGTCACGCCGCAGCAGCCCTTACAGGCTGTGGCTCTGCGGTTTTGCGCGGTTTTGCCAGCCAGTCGCTTTCGTCGATTTTATCCGTTGCGCCAGTTTGGTCGGGGCCTTTGCTTGTGTATGCTCCGTCGACGTTTTGGGCACGTTTGCCCACTCTATAAGAACAAGAACACTGCCTATGACCCTCAGCTCCAGCCTGGCGGGATCCTTCGTGGAGCCCCAGGTTATCCGCAAGCAATACGCCATGGAGATGGCGGTCGAGCGCACGCGTCTGCTGTACCAGGGCTCGCTGCTGCCCACCTTGCTGATGTTGCTCAATGGCCTGGTCTGCGCCGGTTTGCTGTGGAACCCGCAGCGCTATGTGCTGGTCAGCGCCTGGCTGGTCTGGTTGCTGTTGCTGGTGGCATTGCGGGTGATCCAGGTCGCCGCCTTCGATTCAGCCATGCCCAGCCGTCAGGCGCAGCCGATCTGGCGGCGCATGTTCCTGCTGGGATCGGCCTTGAGTGGCCTGACCCTGGCCGCAGCCGGAATCGCCCTGGTGCCCACCGACAGTTTCCTGCAGCAAGCCTGGGTGTTTGGCCTGATCGGCGCGGCCACGCTGTGCGCCAGTGTCGCGTACGCGGTCAGCCTGCCGGCCTTCCTGTCCTTTACGTTGCCCTGTCTGCTACCGGCCATCGGCTATCTGTTCTGGGGCGGCGATCAACAACAGCAGGGCTGGGGCTGGCTCGGCCTGATTTTGCTGGGGGCCTTGAGTGTGGTGGCATGGCAGGTCAACCGGCTGATCGGGCGAGGGTTGTTGCGCCGCTTTCAGAATCAGGCACTGATCGAGCATTTGCAGCAGGCGCAAAGCGGCAGTGATCAACTCAACCAGGAACTGGCGCGGGAAATCGACCAGCGTCGCCAGGCCGAAGCCGAACTGCGCGCCGCGCAAGTAGGCCTGGAGAGCCGGGTAGCGCAACGCAGCCTCGAACTGGACGCCGCCAACCAGGCCCTGAGCAAAAGCGAAGCGCGCCTGGCGCTGGCGTTGAAGGCGAGTGAACTGGGCTTGTGGGACTGGAATCTGCAGACCGACGAAGTGCATCACACTCAGCTCAAGGAATTGTTCGGCATCGAGCCCGAGTTCATCACCGAGATGCTCAACCACCTCAAGCCGCGCCTGCACCCCAAGGACTTGCCGCCGCTGCGGCGGGCGCTGGTGGAGCATTTGAAGGGGCGCAGCGAGGATTATCAGATCGAGTACCGCGTGCGCCATGGTGACGGGCACTGGGTCTGGATCGAAGACCGGGGGCGGGCGGTGGAGCGCGACGCTGGCGGTCGTGTGCTGCGCATGGTCGGCACCCGGCGCGACATCAGTGCCAGCAAAGGCCTCGAAGAGCAGCGCCAGTTGGCGGCTACGGTGTTTGAGGCGGCCAGCGAAGGCATTGTGATTTTCGACCCGGATTACGCGTTGATCGCGGTCAATCAGGCGTTCAGCCGGGTAACCGGCTATCAGATCGAGGATCTGCTGGGGCGCAACGTGGTCGAGCTGCCCTGCAGTCGTGATGCGCGACGCCACTATCCGGCGATTCATCAGGCGCTGGAGCAACACGGCAGTTGGCAGGGTGAGCTGGTGGAGGCGCGCAAGAACGGCGAACTCTATCCGCAATGGCTGCAACTGAACGTCGTGCGCGATTCCCGGGGAACGGTGAGCCATATTGTGGGCTTCTTCACCGATCTGTCGGCCCGGCGCGCATCTGAAGAACGCCTGCGCTACCTGACTCACTACGACGAGCTCACCGGGCTGGCCAATCGTGCGCTGTTCCGTGAACGTCTGCAGGACGCCCATCAGCGGGTGCGCCAGGGCGGTCGATGCCTGGCGTTGCTGCACATCAACCTGGATCGCTTCAAATTGTTGAACGACAGCCTGGGCCATGACGTGGCCGACCAACTGTTGCAGAAAATGGCCCGGCGCCTGGTGAATGCGCTGCCGGAAGCGGACACCATCGCCCGTTTGTCTGGCGATGAATTTGCCGTGCTGTTCGATGCCTACGGCAACCTGTCGAGCCTGGCGCGGGTCGCCACCCGGTTGGCGACCAAGCTGCGGGTGCCGCTGAGCATTGATGGGCATGAACTGGTGGTCAGTGCCTCGATGGGCATCAGCATGCTGCCGGACAACGCGCGGGAAATTTCCGCGCTGGTCAGCCAGTCGAACATGGCCATGCAACACGCCAAGCACTTGGGCGGCAATAATTTCCAGTTCTACACCGACAGCCTGCAAGCCAGCACCCTTGAGCGTCTGCAACTGGAAAACCAGCTGCGCAAGGCCATCGAAGAACATCAGCTGAAAGTCTATTACCAGCCCAAGCAGTGCCTGGCCAGCGGTCGGTTGAATGCCGCCGAAGCGCTGGTGCGCTGGGATCATCCGACCATGGGGCGGGTGCCCCCGGGCGAGTTCATCGGCCTGGCGGAGGAAACCGGGCTGATCGGGCCGATTGGCGAGTTTGTACTGCGCCAGGCCTGCTGGCAGGCATGCGAATGGCAGCGCCAGGGGCTGGCGCCGATCCGGGTTTCAGTGAATTTGTCGGTGCACCAACTGCGCCAGGGCAAGCTGGTCAGCCTGGTGCGCCAGGTCCTCGAGGAAACCGGTCTGGCGCCGCACTACCTGGAGCTGGAGCTGACCGAAAGCCAGTTGCTCGACAGTGTCGAACACATTATCGCTACCTTCGAGCAACTGCGTGACCTGGGGGTGAAGCTGACCATCGACGACTTTGGCACCGGCTATTCTTCGCTGAGCTACCTCAAGCGCATCCCTGTGGACTACGTGAAGATCGATCAGGCGTTTATCCGTGGCCTGGGCGAGGGCAGTGCCGATGCGGCGATCACCCGGGCAATCATCGCCATGGCCCATGGCCTGTCGCTCAGGGTGGTGGCAGAGGGGGTGGAGCGGCCAGAGCAACTGGCGTTTCTCAAGGCCGAGCAGTGCGATGAGGTGCAGGGGTACCTGATCAGTCGGCCGGTGGAGGCCCAGGGCTTGGCCGACTTACTGCGAGCCGGTCAATGAATTTGCGATCCGCTGCCAGAATCGACCCCAAGCTGCTACATGAGGTCTGCCCAGCCAAAACTGGGACATCGAGTTACGGATTGAGCAGGCAAAAAACGGATTCTTGTAGTATAACTACAAGCTTGCTACATCCCCGGCGCCCGCCCATAACAATGAGTCCTGCCCTTTGAACCTGTTGCAACATATCGCCCAGTCCCGTCACCTGTTACGCAAATCGGAACTCAAGGTTGCCGACCACGTGCTGCTTGACCCCGCGGCAGTGATGCACAGTTCCATGGCCGATCTTGCCCACAGCGTGGGCATCAGCGAACCGACCATCGTGCGCTTCTGTCGGGCCATCGGTTGCTCCGGTTTCCAGGACCTGAAGTTGAAGCTGGCGCAAAGCCTGGCCGCCGGTGCGAGTTTCGGCCAGTTCGCGATCCACGAAGACGATTCGGTCGCCGACTACAGTCTGAAAATTTTCGACACCACCCTGCACACCCTGATGGAGGTTCGCGAGAAGCTCGATCCGATCGAACTGCAGCGGGCCGTGACGCTTATGTCCCAGGCCCAGCGTGTGGAGTTCTACGGTTTTGGTGCGTCGGGTGCGGTGGCGGCGGATGCCCAGCATAAATTCTTCCGCTTGCTGCTGACGGCCGCCGCCTATTCCGACCCGCACATGCAGGCCATGTCGGCGGTGACGCTCAAGCCCAGCGATGTGGCGATCTGTATTTCCCAGTCGGGGCGTTCCAAGGACCTGCTGATCACCGCCAACCTGGTGCGTGAAAGCGGCGCCTCGCTGATCACCCTTTGCCCGAGCCAGACCCCGCTGGCGGAGCTGTCGACGGTGAACCTGGCGATCGATGTGCACGAAGACACCGAAATCTACACCCCGCTGACCTCGCGTATCGCCCACCTGGTGGTGATCGACGTGTTGGCCATGGGTGTGGCCATGGCGCGCGGTCCGAGCCTGGTCAACCACCTCAAGAGCGTCAAGCGCAGCCTGCGCAGCTTGCGGTTGTCGCCCAAGTCGGTGAAGGCGCTGGACGATTGATGTCGACCGGGATCGTGGCAGGTCGTGGCGACCTTATCGCAAGCAGGCGTCTGCCAATGTTCACATCCCTGTAACCCACCCGCCGCCAAACCGTCATCCGCCCGGCCTATCTTGAAACTCCCGTACTCGCCTTGGGAGACTCGAAATGGCCCAGCCCTACGAAGAACGCAACAGCGCCGTCAAAACCCGCCGTCAGCAGGAAGATCAACGCCGCATGGCGTTCCGTCGCGCGATTGAAGATCGCTGTGAACGCCGGCAACTTCTCGCCGAGATTGGCGATTTTTCCGACAGCCTTGAGCTCAATTACTGGCAAGCGACCCCGGCAGTTTCGCGTCGAAGCGCTCAACCAACGCGCTGATCTGCACCCGTTCACTGCGGATAAATCCCAGGAACGCATGCGCCACCGGTGACAGGCGCTTGGCTTTGGCCTGCACCAGGCACCAGCTGCGATACAACGGCAGCTCTTCGACCGGCAACTCCTTGAGCCCGCCAGTCGCCAACTCCAGGTTCAGGGCGTGACGCGTCAACAGCGCCACGCCCAGCCCCGCCACCACACATTCACGCTGGGCCTCGGCCGACGAGACTTCCTGGGTCTGGTTGAAGTGCACGCGCTTCTCCTTGAAATATTCTTCACAGGCTAGGCGCGTTCCGGAACCAGGCTCGCGCAACAGCAAGGTGTAAGGTTCAAGGTCCTGCAAGCGCAGGGGGCCCATGTGGCATAACGGGTGGTCGGGCGGGGCAACGGCGACGATCGGGTTGTTGAGGAAGGGCAGGAATTCCAGGCCCATGTCCTGCGGCACCATGGACATGATCACCAGGTCGTCGCGGTTGTCCGACAGGCGCCGGATCACTTGCCCACGGTTGACCACCGTCAGTTGCAAGTTGACTTCCGGGTGCTGGCGCTTGAAGGCGGCGAACAGGTGGGGGACGAAGTACTTGGCGCTGGATTCCACCGCCAGTTTCAGCTGTCCTTGCAGTGAGCCCTGCATGTCGGACAGCTGCATATCGAGGTTTTCCAGGCGACCAAAAATGTCCCGACTGGCCCGCTGTAACGCTTCAGCTGCTTCGGTCATGTAGAGCTTTTTGCCCACATAATCGAACAAAGGTTGCCCAACCAGCTCTTCAAGCTGACGAATTTGCAGGCTGACGGCCGGTTGTGTGAGCGACATTTCCTCAGCCGCGCGGCTGTAGGAACGTAAATCGCAGACTTCATTGAAGATCTGCAATTGACGCAATGTCATACGCATCAAGGACTTACGCATTCTATGGGTGCTCTGGTGACGGGCCTGTCGCTCAACTATAAGTCTTTGCTTATAGCTAACCCAATAATTATTGATTTTTGTTAATCCCTTGCGCGGGATAGTGTGGCTCTGCGACTGGCTTGAAACATTTAGTCACTCGCCGACCCGGTCTAGCGGGTCGTGGGTAGCAACCGGCTCAAGGGAAACTCCAAGTGATAACAAAGATCCTGATCGCCAACCGTGGTGAAATTGCCGTACGAATCGTACGTGCCTGCGCCGAGATGGGCATTCGCTCGGTTGCCATTTATTCCGACGCCGACCGTCATGCCTTGCATGTGAAACGCGCCGATGAAGCCCACAGCATTGGTGCCGAACCGCTGGCCGGTTACCTGAACCCGCGCAAGCTGGTGAACCTGGCCGTGGAAACCGGTTGCGACGCGTTGCACCCAGGCTACGGGTTCCTCTCGGAAAACGCCGAACTGGCGGATATCTGCGCCGAACGCGGGATCAAGTTCATCGGCCCGTCGGCAGAAGTCATTCGCCGCATGGGCGACAAGACTGAAGCGCGCCGCAGCATGATCAAGGCCGGCGTGCCAGTAACCCCAGGCACCGAAGGCAACGTCGCGGGCATCGAAGAAGCCCTGACCGAAGGCGACCGCATCGGCTACCCGGTGATGCTCAAGGCCACCTCCGGTGGTGGCGGCCGTGGTATTCGTCGCTGCAACAGCCGCGAAGAACTGGAACAGAACTTCCCCCGCGTCATCTCCGAGGCCACCAAGGCCTTCGGTTCGGCGGAAGTGTTCCTGGAAAAATGCATCGTCAATCCCAAGCACATCGAAGCGCAGATCCTCGGCGACAGCTTTGGCAACGTGGTGCACCTGTTCGAGCGCGACTGCTCGATCCAGCGCCGTAACCAGAAGCTGATCGAAATCGCCCCCAGCCCACAACTGACCCCGGAACAGCGCGCCTACATCGGCGACCTGTCGGTGCGCGCAGCCAAGGCCGTGGGTTACGAGAACGCCGGCACCGTGGAGTTCCTGCTCGCCGAGGGCGAGGTGTACTTCATGGAGATGAACACCCGGGTGCAGGTGGAACACACCATCACCGAAGAAATCACCGGCATCGACATTGTCCGTGAGCAGATCCGCATTGCTTCCGGCCTGCCACTGTCGGTGAAACAGGAAGACATTCATCACCGCGGTTTCGCGTTGCAGTTCCGCATCAACGCCGAAGACCCGAAGAACAACTTCCTGCCCAGCTTCGGCAAGATCACCCGCTACTATGCCCCCGGCGGCCCCGGCGTGCGTACCGACACGGCGATCTACACCGGCTACACCATTCCACCGTTCTACGATTCGATGTGCCTGAAACTGGTGGTCTGGGCATTGACCTGGGAAGAGGCCATGGACCGTGGCTTGCGCGCCCTCGACGACATGCGCCTGCAGGGGGTCAAGACCACCGCTGCGTACTATCAGGAAATCCTGCGCAACCCGGAATTCCGTAGCGGTCAGTTCAACACCAGCTTCGTTGAAAGCCACCCGGAACTGACCAACTACTCGATCAAGCGCAAACCCGAAGAGCTGGCCCTGGCCATCGCCGCCGCCATCGCCGCCCACGCAGGCCTGTGAGGAATACAACAATGTCCAAGATCCACGTTACCGACACCATCCTGCGCGACGCCCACCAGTCGCTGCTCGCCACCCGCATGCGCACCGAAGACATGCTGCCGATCTGCGACAAGCTCGACAAAGTCGGCTACTGGTCGCTGGAATGCTGGGGCGGCGCCACCTTCGATGCCTGCGTGCGTTTCCTCAAGGAAGACCCGTGGGAGCGCCTGCGTAAACTGCGCGCCGCCTTGCCCAACACCCGCCTGCAAATGCTCCTGCGCGGCCAGAACCTGCTGGGCTACCGCCATTACAGCGACGACGTGGTCAAGGCCTTCGTCGCCAAGGCCGCGGTCAACGGCATCGACGTGTTCCGCATCTTCGACGCGATGAACGACGTGCGTAACCTGCGCGTCGCCATCGAAGCGGTGAAAGCTGCCGGCAAGCACGCCCAGGGCACCATCGCCTACACCACCAGCCCGGTGCACACCATCGAGGCGTTCGTGGCCCAGGCCAAGCAAATGGAAGCCATGGGTTGCGACTCGGTGGCAATCAAGGACATGGCCGGCCTGCTGACCCCGTACGCCACTGGCGAACTGGTCAAGGCGCTCAAGGCCGAGCAGTCGCTGCCCGTGTTCATCCACAGCCACGACACGGCCGGCCTGGCCGCGATGTGCCAACTCAAGGCCATCGAAAACGGTGCCGAGCACATCGATACCGCCATCTCCAGCTTCGCCTGGGGCACCAGCCACCCGGGTACCGAGTCGATGGTTGCCGCCCTTAAAGGCAGCGAGTTCGACACCGGCCTGAACCTGGAACTGTTGCAAGAAATCGGCCTGTACTTCTACGCCGTGCGCAAGAAGTACCACCAGTTCGAAAGCGAGTTCACCGCGGTCGATACCCGCGTGCAAGTCAACCAGGTACCGGGCGGGATGATTTCCAACCTGGCCAACCAGTTGAAAGAACAGGGCGCCCTGAACCGCATGAGCGAAGTGCTGGCGGAAATCCCGCGGGTCCGTCATGACCTCGGCTACCCACCGCTGGTGACCCCGACCTCGCAGATCGTTGGCACCCAGGCGTTCTTCAACGTGCTGGCCGGCGAGCGCTACAAGACCATCACCAACGAGGTGAAGCTGTACCTGCAAGGCGGTTACGGCAAGGCGCCAGGTACCGTCGACGAGCAGCTGCGTCGCCAGGCAATCGGCAGCGAGGAAGTGATCGACGTCCGCCCCGCCGACCTGTTGAAGCCGGAAATGACCAAGCTGCGCGGTGAAATCGGCGCACTGGCCAAGTCCGAAGAAGACGTGCTGACCTACGCCATGTTCCCGGACATCGGGCGCAAGTTCCTCGAAGAGCGCGAAGCCGGCACCTTGACTCCGGAAGTGCTGCTGCCGATTCCTGAAGCCGGCGGCGTGACCTCGGCGGGCGGCGAAGGCGTGCCAACCGAGTTCGTCATCGACGTGCACGGCGAAACCTACCGCGTTGACATTACCGGGGTGGGCGTCAAGGCCGAAGGCAAGCGTCACTTCTACCTGTCCATTGATGGCATGCCGGAAGAAGTGGTGTTCGAACCGCTCAACGAATTTGTCGGCGGTGGCAGCAGCAAGCGCAAGCAAGCCACGGCCCCGGGCCACGTCAGCACCACCATGCCGGGCAACATCGTCGATGTGCTGGTCAAGGAAGGCGACACCGTGAAAGCCGGCCAGGCCGTGCTGATCACCGAAGCGATGAAGATGGAAACCGAAGTGCAATCGGCCATCGCCGGCAAGGTCACCGCCATTCACGTGGCCAAGGGCGACCGGGTCAACCCGGGCGAAATCCTGATCGAGATCGAAGGCTGATTTCACGCCTTCATCTGCAACGTTTTACCTCGGGGGAGCACATGCTCCCCTTTTTTTGCCTGCTCTGCAGCCAACTGCAAAGGTTGGGACAGCCTGGCGGAGGGGCTTGAAAGCGCCGAACGAGAAGGCCCTAACTGCGCCTGGCGTAGGCCTTGCCGTAGTGCTTTTCCATGCGTGCCTGAATCAGCTCCAGGCCGATCGACATCAGCCAGTAGATGATCGCCGCGGTGCTGAGCATTTCGATGTAGCGGTAGCTGGAGCGGCCGTAGGACTGCGCCAGGAACATCACTTCCCAGACCCCCATCACCGAAATCAGCGACGAGTCCTTGAGCATCGAGATGAATTGGTTGGTGGTGGGCGGAATGATGGTGCGCATGGCCTGGGGCAGGGTCACGCGCCAGAAGATCACACTTTCGCGCATGCCCAGGGCGAGTGAGGCTTCGCGTTGGCCGTAGGGGACGCCCAGGATGCCAGCGCGGAAGATCTCGCTCAGGTAGGCGCCGTAGTTCAGCGACAGGGCAATGATGCCGGCGGCGATGGCGCCCGGAACGATGCCCAGTTGCGGCAGGCCCAGATAGATCAGCAGGATCTGGATCAGCAGCGGCGTGCCGCGAAAGAACGACGCGTAGAAGCTGGCGATGCCAAACGCCACTGCGCTGTTCGACAGGCGTCCGAGGGCGGTGATGAAGCCCAGCAACGATGAAGCAACAATCGAGCACAGGCACAGGAACAGGGTCAGCGCGGCTCCTTGCAGGAACCCATTGGGGGCCAGGTGCAGGCCCACCAGAGTGGGCAGCTTGTCGAGGATGATCGAGAACTTCAGGTCAAAGCTCAGGAAAAAGCTGGCGAACAACCCGAACATCGCCGCCCAGGTCAGGTACAGGCGGGTGCGGAAACCGCAGAGGCGCTTGAGCAACGAATCAGCCACCGGCTGCGGTGACTGGGGAGGTGGGAAAGAAGTCATTGGCTGATGTCGGCGCCGATCCATTTTTGCGAGAGCCGGCTCAAAGTGCCGTCCTGTTTCAGTTGGGCGAACACCTCACGCACCTTGGCGTCCCACTGGGCATCGCCTTTCTCGATGGCCACCGAGTTGGGCTCCGAATACAGCGGCTCGCCGGCGAGCTTGAAGCGCTGGTCCTGGGTCAGGCGCGGCTGGGCGCTGACCAGGTTGGTGAGGATGGCATCCAGGCGCACTCCGGCGCCCAGGCCGAGGTCATGGAACGCCACGTTGTCGGTGTCGTAGGGGGCGATCTGCACGTTCTCGAACGGGTACTGCAACTGGGTGTCTTCGGCGCCTTCGATCACCAGGTTCTTGTTCAGGTAACTTTCGTAACTGGAGGCACTGGTGAGACCCACCTTCTTGTCGCTCAGGTCCTTGGCCCCGTGAATGCGCTCATCCTTGGCGTTGACCACGATCACCGCTGGCGAGGCGTAGTACTGCACCGGGAAGTCGAACACTTCGGCGCGGGCCTTGCTCGGGGTCATGGAGCAGATGCAGATGTCGTATCGACCGCTCCAGCGACCGGCGGCGATCACGTCCCAGGACGGGGTTTCCAGGCGCAGCTTGACCCCCAGTTTGTCCGCCACGGCCTTGGCCACATCCACGTCGAAACCGTCGAGCTGGTTCTGTTCGTTGAGGAACGAGAAGGGCGGGTAACTCTCCATCAGCACCCCCACCAGCTCTTTTTTCTGCTCGACCCGGTCCAGGGTGGCGCCGCCAAATGCTTGGGTGGAGGCAGCGAGAATCGTCAGGCCCAGGGCCAGCAGTGGTTGAAATTTCACGGTCGATCCCTGAGAAAAAAAGAGGTTGTGATTAACTGAATGGTGCGTATTAAATAGTTATAAGGCTGACTCTGATAGTGAGTTATTTTCATAAGCATATGAGTGAAAAGCATATGGGCGTAGCAAGGACAGTGATTCTGGATGGCGGCATGGGCCGTGAGCTGCAACGCCGAGGAGCGCCCTTCAGACAACCCGAGTGGTCGGCGCTGGCGCTGAGCGAAGCGCCGCAGGCGGTTGAAGCGGTGCACGCGGCTTATATCCAAAGCGGTGCCAATGTGATCACCAGCAACAGTTACGCCGTGGTGCCGTTTCACATCGGCGAAGCGCGTTTTGCGGCTGAGGGTGAGGCGCTCGCCGCCTTGGCGGGCGAGTTGGCGCGGCGGGCAGTGGACGCTTCGGGTAAGCCGGTGCGAGTCGCGGGTTCATTGCCGCCGCTGTTCGGTTCCTATCGTCCGGACCTGTTCGACGCTGCGCGCGTCAGCGAATTGCTGACGCCGCTGGTCAAGGGCCTGGCCCCCCATGTCGACCTGTGGCTGGCCGAAACCCAGAGTTCGATCGTCGAAGCGCGGGCGATTCACGCCGGTTTGCCCAAAGACGGCAAGCCGTTCTGGCTGTCCTTTACCCTCAAGGACGAAGACACGGATGACGTGCCGCGCTTGCGCTCCGGCGAACCCGTCGCCGAGGCTGCCGCGGTGGCGGCCGAGTTGGGGGTCCAGACCCTGCTGTTCAACTGCAGTCAGCCGGAAGTGATCGGGGCGGCAATCGATGCCGCACGGCTTACCTTCGCCCGACTGGGGGTGGACATTCATATCGGTGCCTACGCCAACGCGTTCCCGCCGCAACCCAAAGAGGCCACGGCCAACGATGGCCTGGACCCGCTGCGCGATGACCTTGATCCGCCGGGGTATCTGCACTGGGCGGCCGACTGGCAGCAACGTGGCGCCAGTCATCTGGGCGGCTGCTGCGGTATCGGCCCGGAGCACATCGCCGTGCTGGCGCAGAAACTGGTTTAAGCAACCAGGGCAAAAGATCGCAGGCTGCGATCTTTTGCGGTCAAAGCGCTTAGGCGCGACACTCTACCAGGGTCTTCACCTGCCCCGAGTCCGTCTGGTTGTCATCCGCCAACCACTTCTCGAAGCCTGCGCCAATCGCCGGCCATTCCGAATCCAGGATCGAATACCACGCGGTGTCGCGGCTCTGGCCCTTGACCACCATGTGCTGGCGGAACACCCCTTCAAAGCTGAAGCCCAGGCGTTCGGCGGCGTACTTGGAGCGGGCATTGGCGTTGTTGCACTTCCACTCCAGGCGGCGGTAGCCCAGGGCAAATGACTCCTTGGCCAGCAGGTACACGGCCTCGGTGCTTTTCGGCGAGCGCTGCATCGGCGCGCCAAAGGTGACGTGGCCGATTTCGACGCGGCCATGGGCCGGGACAATCGACATCAGGCTGAGGAGGCCCTGCACGTCGCCGCTGGCGCGGTCGATGACGGTGAAAAAATAGGGGTCGCTATGGGCGGCGTGATTGTTCAGCCAGGCATCGAAGACGCCGCGCTCCGGGAACGGGCCGTAAGGCAGGTAGTCCCAGAGTTTCGGGTCGGCACCGGGGCCTTGCAGGACCTTGAACAAGCCCTCGGCATGGCGTGCCGGATCAAGTTTTTCCAGGCGAATGAAGCGCCCTTCGAGCCGTTGCGCCGAGGGTGGCGGCACGCCTTGCCAGTCTGCGAGTGAAGTCGACATGTTGTTCTCCTTGAACCTTAAAGGGCTTTGCGAAACTGGATGAAACCGGGGCGCTCGGCGACGCGCTCGTAGAGCTGGATCGCGGTGGCATTGGTTTCGTGGGTCAGCCAGTGGACCTTGCAGCAGCCGTCGGCCTTGGCGGTACTGTAGACGAACTCGATCAGTTGCCGACCAACGCCGGTACCGCGGGTTTGCGGCGCCACAAACAGGTCTTGCAGGTAGCAGGCGCTTTCGATGCTCCAGTTCGAGCGGTGGTAGATGAAGTTCACCATGCCGACCGCCTTGCCATCCGCCCAGGCGAGCGCCCCATGGGTCGGTTCGCTTGGGTCGAGCATGCGCTGCCAGGTGCTGTGGCTGACGGCGTCCGGCAGCTCGGTGTTGTAGAAGCCCAGGTAGGCCTGCCACAACGGCAGCCAGGCGGCGTGGTCGTCGGCGCTGACGCGGCGAATCTCGATCTGACTCATGTTCATTCCTTGGGCATCAAGAGGGCGAGTGCCTGGTCATGCGGGTCGGGGCTGGCAGCCAACCCTTCACGTACGCCGGCGATGTCTGCGGTGCTGCGGTTCTGGCTGAGCTTGCGCTTGCCTTCCAGGCGCTGGATGGGCAGGGCGAAGCCGACGATGGCCTTGAGCATGCCATCGATGTAATCGGTGGGAGCGTCGGCGACTTTCCATGGCTGGGTATTACTGGCTTCATGACGATCGGTCAAGGCGCTGACCAGTCTGAGCAGGCGATCGGCCTCGGTGAACACTTCGCCAGTGCCATAAGCGTGTACCGCGACGTAGTTCCAGGTCGGTACAACTTTGCCGTGCTCGGCTTTGCTCGGATAAAACCCCGGGCTCACGTAAGCATCGACACCGGCAAAAATCACCAGCGCTTCGGCGCCGCTCTGCAGTTCTTTCCATTGCGCATTGGCCTTGGCGAAGTGGCCGTAGAGGGTGCCATACGGACCTTCCTCCGGGTTCAGCAGCAATGGCAGATGACTGGCTTGCAGCCCTTGTTCGCCATGGGTGACCAGTAGGGCGAGTCGGGTACCGAGTATCTGCTGCTGCAGTGCCTGTAAGTCGTCGAGAGCAAAGGCGTTGGGCGTATACATGGAAATTTTTCCTTGGCGAATGCCTGCATCCTAGGCAGGCTATTGGTCTGTTGTAAGAGCCATTAATGACCAATTTCATAGGTCCATTGCCATGTCCCGCGAACCTCTGTCCTTGTCGTTCAATCCTGCGGGGATCGAACTTGATCGCCGCCAGGGCTTGAGCCGCCAGCTCTATCAGGCACTGCGCGTGCGAGTGCTGGACGGTCGGCTCGCCAGTGGCACACGCTTGCCGGCCAGTCGCGATCTGGCGGCGGCATTGGCGATTTCACGCAACAGTGTGGTGCGCGCCTACGACCAGCTCTACGCCGAAGGCTTTATCGAGGGGCGGGTCGGGGATGGCACCTATGTCGCGCAATTGCCGCAAAGCGCATTGCCCGGGAAAAAATTATCCACAAAAGTATCCACAGGGTTTTCAACAGGCTTACCCACAGCCTTATCCACAAATTGGCTGGATTTACCTGTGGTTTCATCCAGTAAAGTTATCCACAGCGGTGCGTTGGGGCGCGTGGAAAAGCACCATCTACCGAGTCCGCCAAGTGGTCCGCCGCGGGCATTTCGGGTCGGTGTTCCGGCGTTCGACCTGTTTCCCTTCGAGGTTTGGGCCAAGCTGAATGCGGCTTTCTGGCGCAAACCGGATTTGCAGCAGCTGTGTTACGGCGACCCGGCCGGCGACGCCCGATTGCGCGGCCTGATCGCGGCGTACTTGCGCAGTTCGCGAGGTATGCAATGCACGGCTGAGCAAATTGTGATCACCAGTGGTGCGCAGCAGGGGATTAGCCTTTGTGCACAGTTGCTGGTGGAGCCGGGCGACGGGGTTGCGCTGGAGAATCCGGGCTACCGCGCGGCGGGTCACGCGTTTGCCATGGCCGGCGCGCGATTGCACGGGGTGGCGCTGGACAGCGAGGGCATTGACTGCGCCGAGCTGGCGAAACTCAGTGACTGCCGCCTGACTTACGTCACGCCATCCCATCAGTACCCCACGGGCGTGGTGATGAGCCTCGCTCGTCGCCTGGAGCTGCTGGCCTGGGCCGAGCGTACGCAAGGCTGGATCGTCGAGGATGATTACGACGGCGAATACCGTTACAGCGGTGCGCCGCTGGCGCCGTTGGCCGCATTGGATCGCCAGGGGCGGGTGTTGTACGTCGGGACGTTTGGCAAAGTCGCGTTCCCGGCCTTGCGCCTGGGATACCTGGTGTTGCCGATGGGGCTGGTGGACGCGTTTTCCCAGCGTCGTGCCGTGGATGTTCGTCACTCCGAGGTCAGTACCCAGGCGGTCATGGCGGAGTTCATGGCCACCGGGCACTTTCAACGGCACATCCGCCGCATGCGCCGCGCGGCGTTGAGTCGGCGCAATACGTTGCTCAGTGGCTGGCCGATGGATATCCCGGGTATCGGCCCGTTACCCACAGTCACCGCAGGACTGCACATGACAGTACCTGTCGACAGCGTGGCGCGGGAGCGCGAACTGCTCGAATCAGCGAGCAGTGTCGAGGTCGAGATCAGTGGTTTGAGCAGCTATTGGCTGCCGGAGTCCGCCACGGCACTGGACCAACGTGCCGGGCTGGTGCTGGGCTTTGCCGCCGTGCCCGAAAAGGCCATCGAGGCGGCGCTGGAGCGATTGCGAGCGGTGTGGCGTGTTCGCTGAAGCGGGCGGATCGTCTGTCCGCCCGCGGTCGTGCATCAGGGTCGGGTTTCCAGTTTGAAGAACAGCGACGGGTCACTGATGCGCCGCAGCACATAGTCGATCGGCGCCAGGGTCGTCAGGGCTTTGCGACGTTCAGCCGTGAACTGCTGCAAATGCCCGTCGGCGATCTTCAGGTGCGCTGCGGTGTACTTCTCCAACGGGGCGTCAGGCGAGTTGTAGTGAAAGTGCGCAAGCCACAACGGCTGATCCCCGTCAGTGATGTCGAGCACCTGGTACTCCTGAAAGTAGTCCTGGCGTTTTTTGGTCTTGATTCGGCCTTGTTCGTTGCGCACGATCCTTACCTGATTGTTGTCCAGCAACCACTGCAAATAGGCCTGTCGCGGCGGGCGCTCCTTAAGCAACTGGGTGCGGGTACTGATGCCTTGGGCGCGTAACCGGGCGGCGGCGCTCTTGAGTTCCGAGCTCAGGTTGCCCACAGGCAGCCGTATTCCACCTGACGCGCGCATGCGTGCCAGTACGTGGTCGACTTTGGTTGCTGTTTGTTCCAGTCGTTGGGCCTGGAGATCGAACAAGTCCTGCATGTCCGCCGGGATACGGTCGGGTTTGGCGGCGTCTTTTCAGGTCCGATCAATAAAGCCCTGGACGTCTTCATTCAGGGTCAGGGCATTGTCAATGATGTCGATATCGTCCAGTTCCGACACCGCAGAAGGACCTTGGCGGGTGGGGAGCATTTCCTCGAGGAGTGGCTCGCTGGATGTCGAGGGTTTAGCGGGCGCGGGATCGCGGGGGCGGCTCTTGGTGACTTTGCCAACAGGCCGTGAGGGGCCCGCCACCGCGGGCTTCGACGGGACCGGTACGGCGCTCGTCCCGCTCTCGGGCAACAGCGCACTCAGTTGTTCCTGGGCCAACTGCCGGAACTCGCCGATCAAGGTACTGACCCGCTCAAGCTCCGTCGGCTCAACCTTGCCGGGGTACTCTTCAGGAAGGTCCTTGAGACGTTGAACGGTGTCGACGTAGACATCGATGAGCCGGCTCAGGGTGTCGATGCGAAGGGCGCTCGCCTCATCGCGATCCGGCGTTCTGAGCAAGGCCGTATGCCGATGAGCGGCGGTCGCGGCCTCGATGATCAACGCACCCACCGCTTTACGGGCCGGTTCAGCGTTCTCGGTGGCACTGCCACGCATGCACATCTCATGTGACATGCCGATCTCATTGGATTTCAAGTCCCACTGGGTGAACACAGGCAGCAGTTCTCGCAAACTGTGTGCGGTGGTCATGCCTGCACCGCCAACCGCTTCGATTCTTTCCAGCGACGCTTGGGAAATGTGCAGGCGAGCGATGATCTCCTGACTCAATGCCAACGCTTGCCTGACACCCTGAACGTGAGCGTGCAACGCCGCGCTTGAGTCGATGGCAGTGTCTTGCGTCAGTCTGTGGGTGAGTGTTGCGTAGGCATTGCGCTTGAGTACGAACCAGAGGGCGAGGTTCTTTTGCAGCTCGATGGTCATGCGCTGTAAATCGTTGAAATAGCCTTCACTGCCACCGTTGATGCGCCATTGCTCCAGGTTTTTCAGGGCCTGATCGTAGTCATCAATCAGCTTTTGCACCTTTGCAAGGTAGCGCTCTGCCGCCTCTTCACGCGCTTGCTCGGTGGCACCTTCCATCTCTTCCTGGGCCTCTTTCAGCGCGGCATTGTTGGGCGCTTCCTGGCGTTTGAAGTTCTCCAGCTCGACAGACAGTTGTTTCTTCTGCTGTTCCTTGGCTTTGCGCTGTGCCTTGAGCTGGCTTCGCAGGCTGGTACCTCCCGCACCGGCGCGCAAGCGCAAACGGGTGTCGACGAACCACCGACCTTGGGGGGTATGGCCCAGCAGGGGTCCGGCTTTGGAGGGGGGGTGTGGATCAACGATCTGGATCTGCCCGTCTTCATTTTCTAGCACGCAGTACCAGCGTTCGCCGACCTGTGCATAGGTCTTTCGATCCAGGCGATACAGCTCGGCGGTGTCACGCACTAGGGTCTCCACGGCTGGGGCGGTGATATCGGGGGCCGGCACACTCAAGGCGCTCAGAAAAGCCAGCAGCGCCGAGGGCGAGCGATGGGGCACTGAGCCGCTGGCTGCCAGTGAGGAGTAATGGCTGGAGGCAAGTTCACCGGTCATGGGGGTGGCAATCAGTGTGACCGCGGGGGGGGGGCGGGTTTGACTGCCGGCGTGGCGGTGGTCCCGGGCAACCTGTCGTGCGCACTTAACACCGCCGATGCGGTGCGGGGGCCGGTTTTGCGCCGTGTGGCGGCGTGATGGGCCAGGATCATCCCCAGGTTCAGCAGCATATCGGCGACTGCGCTCCATTGAGCCTGCGCATCACCGCGCTGATGGGCGTCCAGTACTTGCTCGATTTCACTGATGCTTTGCCAGACCCAAACCGCCGCCCCCGCCGGGCCGCTGAGAAAATTCGCGGCAACATTGAACAATGCCCAGCCGCTGTCTCGCAGCAAGGCCCAGCGTCGTTGTGCATTGGACAACGACTGGCGGTCGGAGAGTTCGGCCATGGCCAGGGCATGGGTCTTGAACAGGACCGGGAAGATGTCGCCGGTCAACTCTGTTGACGCGAGTTCGACCGGCCCGGTCCAGTCCACGGATGTCCAGGGTTCGGCGAGCAACTGTGCCGCCAGCCATGGACTGGGCAGGCCGACGGGGAAGGTGTACTGGGCGTATTTGAAACTGATGTCCGAGTCCGGCAGCCATGCCAGCACCGAATCCCTCAATTCACCCGGCTGATGCAGGGCATACAGCAGGTTTTGCGTTGACGGGAACTGCAGTAACGGCTGTTCGAACAGCGGGCGATAGAGCAGGCAAGGCCCGCCTGCCGGTTCGCGCGGGGCGATGATGAACATATTGGCGACGGTGTCGCCGTGGGTTTGCCCGGGCTGGATAAACGTCAGGGGACGGGTGACCACCGGCTGCGGGTGACCGGGGGTCGGTTTGAGCCATTCGCGCACGTAGCGGCAACCCAGCTCATCGATGCCACCGATGCGACGGATCTTGCACTCCAGCGCAATCAGCGGCAGCAGGGCACGCAGTTGGTTGAGGTAAAAATGCTGCTGCAAGGTCGCCTGCTGTGGATCATCGATCAGTTTGTCTTTGATCAATCGGGGATACGCCTCGCCGACGTCAACCGCGCTCGCCATTTTCGTCAGGTACGCGACGTTCAGCCAATCAGGCAGCGGCTGCGTCGGCTTGAACCTGAGGGTTGCCTGATACGGTGCGCTGTTGTGCACGGCGTACTCGCCCAGTGTTTCAGTGTGGACGTCGAGCGGGTTGGGCAGCGTCAAGCCACCGGATTCGAAACTGTTGGTGACGGTGATCTCGAGGCTGTCCAGCGGCAGCCCGGCGGCGGGTTGATCGACAATGATCGCGTCACGCAGGCGGCCCTGGGCATAGGTCGTCAGGGGCAGAATCCGGAACAGCTTTTTGTCGTTCTGTTTGTACAGTTTGCCCAGCGCGTTGACGGATTGACTGTACAGATTCAGGTCGGCAACCGAAGCACCGAACAGCCAATCGGGTATGGCGTCATCAAGGCCAATGAGCGCCTTTTTCTCCGCAGCACTGGCGTGTTCAACCAGCGGGTTTGAATCGATGTGCTCGGGCGTTTCGCTCGCGAGGCTTTCCTCGGTGATTGCGCCAATGGCCGTGAGCTGGCTGGCGATCAACGCCCAGGCCATGTGATCGAAAAAATTGCCCTCGGGCTCGAACAACTGCCACTTCAGGTTGCGCCCGGCCGGTTGCGGCGCGATGCGACCCGGTAGCGAAGCCCCCAACTGTGCCAGGGAGTCGAACGTTTCATACCCGTGTTCAACGGTGTACATCATCACCAGCTCACGCTGTTTATAGCGCCCAGTGATCACGCAGGCGCCGACCAGTATCAAATGTTGGGTGGTGCCTTGGGCGTCGACCGAGTCAATGTCGATCAGGCTCACCTGGACAGTCGAAAGCGTTGCATCGTGGGCCTGACGCTTGTTTTTGTCCGGGTGGCGCGAGACGGCCCGCGCCACCAGGCACTGCTCGTGATCCCAACCGTTGGCGTGTTGCACGTCGAGGGTTTTGCGCAAGGCATCGGACAGTTCCAGCCAGTGCGGCGCCTGGTGCCCGGTGGTGTTCCAATAGGCCAGTTGGCGCTCGCCGAAGGCAACGAAGAGCAGTGGAGCGTAGTCATTGAGCACCCCGGCAATGGCCTCGATGCCGATGTCCAGGTGCACCACGGGCGAGGCGGGCGGGTTCAATGTCAGGAAGTGCTCGCCTTCGAGGTAGTTGGCAGTGGTCGAGTTGAAGAACTGGCGAACCAGTGCCTGGGTCAGTGATTCAAACTGGGTCGGCATGGCCACGAGCGTGTCGTCGATGACCTGCCATTGGGGGGTGCCAATCAGGGTCTGGCCGGGGTCGATATCCCGTTCGGGATACAGTACCTCCAGCGCCTGGCGCAGCAGTTGAGCGGCGACCTCATCGACGGTGGGTCCCCGGCTGGTCTGATGCACGACCTGGCTTTTTTTCAGCAAGGCGGGGGTGTCGGTGTTTGCAGAATGTTCAGTCATCGTCATTGTCCTTTTTGACGTTGGGGGGAGGACGAGAAGAACAGCGCGCGCGCCAGTTGCGGGCTGATCTCGCTGCGATAGATGGCGATCACCTGGGCGCTGCTGGCCGTGCGCACGTCAAATGCGCCGGCCAGCAGGCGCTGATCGCGGCGTTTCAAGTGGGCGGCGGTAAACGCGTCCGCCGGTGTGTCAGGGCCGGCGTAATGGAAATGGGCGTACCACAATGTATTCCCGGTGCTGCGCTCGCGAATCTCGTACTCCTGCAAGTAGTCCTTGCGCGGACCTTTGAGTCGGCGTCGAGCGCCCCCCGGCGCAATGTCGATTTCATTTTTGCTTGATAGCCATTCAACGCGGGCGGCGGTGGGGGGTTGTTGTTTGATCATCTCGACCCGTAGCCGATAACCCTCGGCGTTCAGTCGATCGCGTGCCTGGTTGAGTTCCGCGATCTCGGGCGCAGGCTCGCGGGTCGTGTTGGCGCTGATCCGGGCCTGCTCCAGATGCCTGGCACATTCGTCGAGTTGGTCGGCTTTGTGTTGGAACAGCTCCTCGATTTCCACCGGGATACGCCCTGGTTTTTTCGCGCTCGCTTCGGTTTGCCGAATGAAGGTATCCACGCCATCCAACAGTGTCCGGCCTTGGGCGATCTGCGCCTGGAGGTCGGGTACTGGTGTGGTGGGGCGACGACGCCTGGGTTGTACCCGCTCCACCCAGACCCCGGGTGTTTTTTCGTGAAAGGTGGCAATCACGTCGCCGGTCATGGGGGCTCTCACGTCCAGCAAGGTCGGTTGTCCCGGCGCCGAGGGACGGACCTCGCCAACCACCGTGCCCCTGAAGCGTGTCTTGATGACCCGTTTGCGCGATACCGGCGCGGGTCTTGAAGGGCCGGGCCGGGGCTCCAGCGGCAGTTGCTCGCGGAGCAACTGCGCCAGATAACCCTCGGTGGCCTGGTGGAACTCGCTGACCCGCGTCCTGAGATGGTTGAACGGTTGCTCCAGCACCGCCTCCTTGTGCTTGAGGGCGAAGTCTTCGAGGGCCTGGTCGACGGCGGCAAACTGCTCCAGCATCCCGCTGAGGCCCTCGGTACGTTCGCCCGCCACCCAGGCAGTTTCTTGCAGCATCAATTCCTGCGAGGTCTGGATCACCAGATTGGTGGTATCGAGCAGGCGTTCGAATGACTGTTGAGCCTCGATCAGCGCGGCGCTGGTGGCCTCTTTCAGGCAGACTTCGCGGGCCAGCGAGACCTGAAGCGCCTTGAGATCGTTAACGCTGAACCTGGGTAATTTTGCCTGATAGGTACTGGTGACTTCGGCAGCGCTTCGACCCAGTCGACTCAACTCCTGGAAGCGAGAGTGAGCAAACTCGATTTTGCCGATCATCTCCTCGCTCAGGTCGATCATTTTCCGGTAGGTTGCGCGCTCGGCAGCACCCCCTATCGTTTCTTCAGCCTCAAGCAACACCAGGGTTTCCCTCAAAGTCTGAGAGAAGGTGGGATTACGCTGATCAAGCCATGTCTGGTTAAAAAACAGCTGAGTGCCGAGCATCTCGACCATGGCAGTTCGGTAGTTGGGCACCGCGTCGAGCAGGTTCAGCGATTTCAGCTGTTCGATAGGGGGGGCGTACTCCTGGGTGCGACGCTCGAGCTTCTCGAGAAACTGCGTTTGCGCCGCCAGCAGGGCGTCACCGCTGAGCGATTTCATCGCTTTGTGCGCATCCGTCAGTTCGACACGTGCCAGTTCGCGTTCGTTATCAAATTCGCCCAGTTGTTTTTTGAGCTCGGTGACGCGCGCTCGGTTTTGCTGTTTCAGTGCCTTGCGCCGACTCGACAAACCACCGCCGCGCAGGCGCAAGCGGGTGTCGATGAACCACTCGCCACGCGCATTGCGGATCAACGCAGGACCGCTGCGCATCGGATTCTGCCGAGAGTCGATTATCGATACCTCACCCTGGCCCTCGACGGCCACTTCGAACCAGCGTTCACTCACAAGTGCGTAGTACG
The DNA here is from genome assembly GCF_963970735.1 of Pseudomonas sp. RA_35y_Pfl2_P32. Lineage (NCBI taxonomy): Bacteria > Pseudomonadati > Pseudomonadota > Gammaproteobacteria > Pseudomonadales > Pseudomonadaceae > Pseudomonas > Pseudomonas sp. RA_35y_Pfl2_P32. The sequence continues at coordinate 161,093 of NZ_CAXAQF010000008.1, read as the reverse complement.
TGTTCTCGTGATGGTAGAGGCCGCGAAGCGCAGCGTTGTCACCGCTGGACAGGATGAGTTGCGCGGGGCGGGTGATTGCGAAGCGATCCAGGGTACTGGCCAGATTCAGGGCGGTGTCGGTCGCAACCGATGTGCGGTGTTGTGCAGGATGTTCGCCGATCACATCAGGCTGTTGAACAATGGTCTTCGGGGTGACTGCGGGGTTTTCCGGGCTCTCGGTTACTTCGGTTATCGGCGCCTTTTCCTCGACTCTGCGGGCCGTCGGTTTGCGTGTGCTGGCGTGGTGGGCGAGGACCATGGCCAGGGTCAGCAATAGGTCGGTCATGGCGGTTTTTTGTTGTGCGCGGTCGCCTGTATCTGCGGCGTCCAGGGTTTGTTGGACGTCATCCAGCACTTGCCAGATCCAGGCGGCCGTCCCGACAGTTCGGCCAAAAAAGGGCAGTGCCGCGTTGAGGATCAACCAGGCTGCATGTTTGAAGGTGCCCCAGCGATTTTGCGCGTTGGATACCGATTGTCGCTGCGCCAGCTCGACCAGCGCGTTGACGTTGGCCTTGTACAGCGTGGCCAGGGAATCGCTGGCGAGGACCTCAGAGCCCAGGGTAAGCGTACCGCCCATCTGCAAGGGGGTCAGAGGGTCGGCCAGCAGTTGTGACAGGGTCCAGACCGTCGGCCGGTCACCGGTGAATACGTAGTTGGTGTAATTGGCGCGTACGCCGTCCGGCAGCCAGGCGAGCACGTCTCGGCGCAGTGTCGGGGAATGCTTGATGGCATATATCAGGTTGGCCGGCGTCGGGTGTTGGCTCAGGGGCCGATCGAGCATGGGGCGGTACAGCAGGCATGGCCCCTTATCCATCTGCCGAGGGCCGATCACGAACATGTTGGTCACTTTGTCGGTCGAGTCTCCCGTGCGCCAACCGGGCTTGAAGGCCAGTGGGCGAATGACGATCTCCTGGCCCTCGACCCAGCGATTGGCCTCAAGTACCTGGACCACGGCGGCGACATAGCGGTAACCCAACTCGTCAATACCAGCCTGCGCGCGAATCTTTTGCTGCAAGGCCAGCAGTGGCAGTTCGACGCGAAGGTGACTGGTGAACAGGTTCTGTCGCCGCACGCTGTCCAGCGGATCGTCAAGTAATGTGTTTTTGATCAGTGCCGGGTAGGTCTTGCCGATGTCGACGCTGACGATCAGCGCCTCCAGGTAACTCACCGTCATCCAATCCGGTAGTGCAGTGGCGCTGGTACTGCGCACGGACTTATTGCCCAACGGCAGCGCAATCAGATTTTGCAGCGCCAGGTCGACCAGGCTCAGGGTGGTGCGCTCAGGTCCCACCAGCGGCGTAAAGCTGCCCCAGACCACCACGCTGTCGACCACGATTTCGATGTCTGCCAGGTTCAGCTTGGCGGCATCGGCATGCTGTTTGAGCATGGCCTCGCGCAGCTTTTCCAGGGCGAACTCGCGAATCGGCTTGATGCCGTCCTGAAAAGATTTCCCGGCGTTCTGTTCCTGAATCGTCGCCAGGTCCATCAGGTGGCGACTGTAAGCGCTGAGGTCGCTGGATGACGCGTTGGCCATCCACCCCGGCAAGGCCTGTTCGACTTGTTTGAAGCGCGAGGAAGATTGCTCGCCCGTGGGGTCGAGTTCGTTCGTCGTGCGGCTGATGTGGGGGGCCAGGTCGGGATTGTCCGCTTCAGTGTCGTTCGCCAAATCGCCAATCGCGTCGGCTTGCAGGGCAATCAGGTTGCAGGCCAGATGATCGAAGTAATTGCCTTCGGGCTCGACCAGGCGCCACCGCACGGCCTTGCCCGGTGTCGACTCATCGACGTAGGTCTTCAAGGACTCGCCCAGTTCCTGCAAGGAATTGTACGTCTGGAATCCACGGGTGAGGGTGTGACAGATGATCAAGGTACGCGTACCCACGGTGCCGATCAGCACTGCCATATCGAGGATGTGAAAGTGGGTCGACACCCCCTCGTTCAGCTCATCCAGGTCGATCAGGCAGGCACGTGACTGATAGCGGTCGTTCAGTGTGCGGGTGTTCTTCTGCGGGTCGGCGAACAGGTTGCGGGCCATGGCACAGAGGTCGGTGCTCCAGTTCGGGTGGGAATCGATGTTCCAGAGCTCGCGCAGGGATTTGGACAAGCCTTGCCAGCGCGGCGCCGAGGCGCGGGTGAACTGGTTCCAGTAATCGACCTGCTGTTCTTGAAACGCGACGAACAGCAACGGCGCCAGTTCGTTCAGCAGTTGCCCGATGGCCTCTATGTTGACGGGCAGTTGCGCCGGCGTTTGCTCCTGAGGGTGCAGGGTGAGGAAGTGCTCGCCATCGAGGTAGACCACCGGCGAACCGGCTACGCTGTGGCGCACCAGGGCATCGGTCAGTGATTCGAAACGCCGCGGCCCGGGGACGGCGACATGATCGTGCACGGTCCAGGTTGGCGTTACCACCATCGCCAGCCGTGGGTCGATAGACAGTTGCGGGTACAGGGTTTTCAAGGCGGGTTGCAGGGCGTGGGTGGCGACTTCCCGGATCGAGGGGCCGGCCACCAATTGGGTGAGCAGGGCATCTTGATGGGGTGGAAGGCCTGATACAGCAGGGGGGCTGGAAGCTTCAGTCATGGTCACGTCCTTGTGGGGCAGCAGGCACCCTGGAAGGTGGGGTGCGCGATCCATTGCAAGGTAGTGACGGGCAGGGTGGCATTGGCGGTAAAGAAATATCGCGGGCAAAAAAAGACCTGCGCAAGCGCAGGTCTGGCAGCGGCAGGAGCGAGGCGATTGTCAGGTGCCGGACTTGATCTTGGTCCAGGCCCTGGTCCGCGCTCGTTCGGCATCGCGCGGCAATGGTTGCAGGGTGTAGAGCGTGCCCATCGCCGTTTCGGTCGGGTACAGATTCGGGTTGTTGCGAATCGCCGGGTCGACCAGTCCCGTGGCGTCCTTGTTCGGGTTCGGGTAACCGACGAAGTCACTGACGGGTGCGATCACTTGAGGTTGCAGCAGGTAGTTGATGAAGGTGTAGGCGTCTTGCGGGTTCTTCGCGCCGTTGGGAATGGCGAGCATGTCGAACCAGATCGGCGCACCTTCCTTGGGCAGGCGCATGTCGACGACTACGCCGTTCCTGGCTTCCTTGGCGCGGTTGGCGGCCTGGGAGAAGCTGCCGGAGTAACCGACGGCGACGCAGATGTCGCCGTTGGCAATGTCGGCCATGTACTTGGACGAGTGGAAGTAGGTGACGTACGGACGAATCTTCATCAGCAGCGCTTCAGCCTTGGCGTAATCCGCAGGCTTTTTGCTGTTGGGGTCCAGGCCGAGATGTTGCAGGGCCAGCGGCAGGATCTCCGACGGCGAGTCGAGCAGGGCGACGCCACACTGCTTGAGCTTGCTGATGTTCTCTTCCTTGAAGATCAGGTCCCAGCTGTCGACCGGCGCGTTGTCGCCAAGCGCTGCCTTGATTTTGTCCGGGTTGAACCCGATCAGAATGGTGCCGTACATGTACGGCACGGCGAATCGGTTGCCCGGGTCGTTGGCTTCGATCAGCTTCATCAGCGTGGGATCGAGGTGGTGCCAGTTCGGCAGTTGGCTGCGGTCCAGCGGCTGGAATACGCCGGCCTCGATTTGTTTGGCGAGGAACACGTTGGACGGTACCACTACGTCGTAACCGGAGTTGCCCGTCAGCAGCTTGGCTTCCAGGGCTTCGTTGGTGTCGAAGATGTCGTAGATCAGTCGGGTCTGAGTGTTCTGCGCCTTGAAGTCTTCCAAGGCTTTTGGGGTGATGTAGTCGAACCAGTTGTAGACGCGCAACGTGCGCTCTTGCGCATGCACGGCACCGCTGAGCAACAGTGCACCCAGGGCGGGCACGATAAAACGCTTGAACCTTCTCATTGTCGTACTTCCTCTTCAAGCGCGTTCAAAACCTTCAAGCACGTTCACGGCATTGATGCCGATTTCTTCGACCGCGTAGCCGCCTTCCATGACGAACAGCGTCGGCACGCCGAGCTTCGCGATGCGTTTGCCCATGGCCAGGTAATCCGGGCTGTCGAGCTTGAACTCAGAGATAGGATCGTCCTTGAAGGTGTCGACACCCAGGGATACCACGACGATGTCGGCGCCGTAGTGTTCGATCTCTTTGCAGGCCTGTTCCAGCGCCGCGCTCCAGGTGTCCCAGCCGCTGCCGGCCGGCAATGGATAGTTGAAGTTGAAGCCTTCTCCGGCGCCTTCGCCCCGCTCATCTTCGTAGCCAAGGAAGAACGGAAACTCGGCTTGCGGATGACCGTGGATCGAGGTGAACAGCACGTCGCTGCGTGAGTAGAAAATCGATTGGGTGCCATTGCCGTGGTGGTAATCGACGTCGAGGATCGCGACCTTTTTGTGGCCTTGGTCGAGGAATGCCTGGGCGGCGATGGCGGCGTTGTTGAGGTAGCAGTAGCCGCCCATCAAGTCGCCAGCGGCGTGGTGCCCCGGTGGCCGGCACAGGGCAAAGGCGCTGTGGGCACCGGCCTGGATCGCCGCCTGCGCGGTCAAGGCCACTTGTGCCGCGCTGTAGGCTGCTTGCCAGGTGCCGGCGGTGATTGGTGCGCCGCCGTCAAAGCTGTAGTAGCCGAGCTGGCCGTGCAGGCTGGTGGGCTTGATGGCACGCAGGGTGCGGGCGGGCCAGGTGTAGGGCAGCAGATCGCCGTCGGTATTGAATTCGGTCCAGCGCGCCCAGGCGCCTTTGAAGAAGTCCAGGTAGTCGCGGCTGTGGATGCGGGCGATGGGGTCGAGACCGAAATCCTTCGGCGCTTCGACAGGGCCCAGATGCTGCTTTTGCACCCTTGTAAGCACGTGGTCGGCACGGGACGGCATTTCGAAGCAGGGCTTGAGTTGCCCGTCGATCAGTTCACAACGGCCGTGGTGCAGGTGGTGATCGTCCGAGTAGATGGTCAGCATGTTGTTGTTCTCCGCAGGGCTGATTCGGTTGAACTCAGTCTTGCGGTACGCGGGGTTTCAGCAAACGGCAGGAAAGGCCAAAAGGGGATAGATACGGCCAAAAAAAATGACCGTAATTCGCCCCTTGGCAGGGGGGCACTGCTGTGGCCGTCATCGCGAGCAGATCGGCCACTAACGCCCTCAGGGGCGGAACTGGCTCGGCGCCACCCCACTCCAGCGCACAAACGCATGGCGGAAACTGGCGGTTTCGCTGAAACCCAGTGCCTCGGCGATTTGATAGATCGGCAATTGATCCTCGCAAAGCATTAGCTTGGCCTGTTCAAAGCGCAATTCATCGAGCAGTTCTTGATAGCTGGATCCCAGGTCCTTGAGGTGTCGGCGCAAGGTGCGCGCCGAGCAGTTCATCTGTACGGCCAGGCCCTCGAGCCCCGGCGCGGCGTTCAATTGGGAGCTGAGCAAGTGCCGGATGCGCCCCAGCCATGCCTGGCGGCCGGTGAATTCGAGGTTCTGCTTGCGGCAGCGTTCGGCCATGGCCTGGTGGGTGATGACATCGGCCAGCGGCAGCGGTTGCTCTAGCCAGCGCCTGTCGAAGGCAAAGGCGGTGTCGCGTGCGCCAAAATGCAGAGGGCAGTTGAAGTGTTCGGCGTAGCTGGCTTCATAATCGGGCGCTGCATGCGCGAAGCGGGCCCCCCGCAACGGCAGCGAGTGGCCCAGCAGGTCATCGCAGATGACTTTCAGCGAGACCAGGCAGAACTCGGCATTGAATACCGCCATCGCCGGGCTTTCACGGTAATCGGCCGCGACGAACCAGATGTGCTCGCCGTCGTCTTCCAGGCTCAGCTCGAAAAGTGTTCCCAGCAGCGCCGGGTAGCGTATCGCCAGGCGTAATGCGTCACCGAAGGTGGCACTGGTGAGCAGCGCATAACCGAGCATGCCGTAGCAGGAGACGTGCATCCGCCGGCCCAGCTCCAGACCGATATCACGCTTGAGTGCGACGGCATTGGCACAGACCTGCATCTCTTGATGGGTGGTGATGCGCGTGTCGGCGCGGTTCAGATCCGCGGCACGGATACCGCTTCCGGCCAACAAGGCGTCTCTGGAAAGGCCCTCGGCCTGGAAGGTGTTGAGTACCAGCGAGACGGCGTTGAGCGTGGTGAGGTGTGAGTGGAGCATGGGCAATACCCGTCATGGTTTGATCGGGATGGAGCAAGTAGCGTGCCGTGATTCAGCACGTTCACCGTGTCGAGGGCGCTGAACGCTGGCAGGTGCCACTCCACACGGGTGTGTTGGTTCACCTTCGGCAAGTTCAGAGCCACTCCATAATAAAGCGGCTGTGTTAGAGGCCTGTGCGCATTCAGGGTATTACAGATATTTAAAGACTGGCTACTGTCAGAAGTTACAGGTGCTGGGGGAATAGATGGCCGCTCGTCGTATTACTTGAAATTAAAGTAACTTGCCGTCAGAGAGGGGCTATTTGTTTGACCGTCTATTTTCTCAAGTCTAGATTCAGCCTGTCATTAACTGGAATACTCGACAATAACAGGGGTGGCTCATGGTCAAGTCAAAAGTGCTGGATAAAAAACAACAGGAAGCGCGGCTGCACACTGCACAGAAAGCAGTGAAGGGCGAGATGAAGGTTAATAAGAACGGACACCCCGAAACTTATCCAGCGTTTCGTGTGAGTCGGGAGGGATTGTTTATCACCGCGTTCTTTGGCTCGGGTAACGGCGATCATTTTACCGATGGCGTGTCGTTCAACATTCTTCACGAATCCCTGGGAAAAACACTGGGTCCGTTAGATGCGTATGTGGCCTTCCATAAAAAGGGTGAGTTATTTTCGTGGGGGGAGGGTCAATTACTGGTGAATGAGGACAGTACAGGTAAGTTGTACTTTGGGACGTTCGAGGCGATTATCGAAAATGATCTGGTCGAATTTAACAATGGCATTTTCAGTATTACCTACCTGTGATCTCAATCCCCCTCCTCTTAATCACCGTAGGGAGGAGGGGATTCGTTTACAGGTCGCCGCGGATTTGAGTCAAGCCAGCTCCCCACAGAGGTCGCGTTCGACCAAGTGCCGCGCTTCAGCCGTCTCCAGGTTTGCACCGAGCAGGGCATGCAACTTGCCGAACGCGGCTTCGCGAGTCATGCCGCCCCCCGAGAGCACGCCGGCGTCGCGCAAGCGGCTACCCGCCTCGTACACATCGAGCTGCACCCCTCCTTCATGGCACTGCGTGACCGCAACCACCACCACACCCTTGTCGCGCGCCCGTTCCAGGCTGGCGAGAAACCCTGGATTATCGCTGGGCCCCGTGCCGCTGCCATAGCACTCCAGCACCAGGCCCTGGATGCCGCTGTCGAGCAAGCCCTCCAGGATCTGGGTGCCGATGCCGGGAAACAGTGGGAGCACCGCGACGTTGACCAGTTGCCTGGGTTGGTTGTAGTGAAGCGGCGTCGGTAGGCCGGTAGCCTTTTCGCCGCCACCCTGACGCTCCAGGCGTTTGAACGGATGCCGACCGAAGCTGCGCACTTTCGCGCACCGGGTCGGGTCCAGCAGTTCGCCGTGGAAGTACAGATGCACGCCCGGTGCCAGCCCCTGGCCGAGGGCGACCAAGGCACCGCTGAGGTTTTCCCAGGCATCGCTGTCGGTCACGCCGGCCGGCAGCATGGAGCCGGTGAACACCACGCGGGCGGGCAGGCCCAGCAGTTGGAAGCTCATGGCCGCTGCGCTGTAGGCCAGGGTATCGGTACCGTGCAGGATCAGCACGCTGTCACAGCCGTCGATCTCGACCGCCTCGACCACCGCTTCGCGCAGGCGTTGCCAGTAGGCCGGGGTCATGTTGGCGCTGTCGATCAGCGGCGCCATTTCGCGGAACCGCCACTGCGGCACTACCAGCTCGGGCTGGCTGTGCAGGTAGTCGCGCATCCGCGTGTCAAAGCCGGATGCCGGCGCCAGGCCATGGGCACTGGCCTGCATGCCGATGGTGCCTCCGGTGTAGAGCACCATGACGTGTTGGGCGGCGGGGTAGGTGTGGGCAATCATGTGCAGGTCTCCGCAAGAGGTGACAGGTGGGAGCACTTTAACTGACGGGCGCAGGGGATGCGCCCGTCGTTTACCGGTCAGCGTTGCGCTGCGGTCTGGCCTTGCAACTCAGCCTGAACCTTGGGCGCGGCGGGCGGGTTGGCGGGCCAGGCCTTGAGGTCCAGGTCCAGGTCGGGGAACTTGCTGGAGTCGAACACCGGGGTCTTGATGCCGGCGGCGCGCTGGTCATCGTAGTCGCGCAGGATGCGCATGCCGACTTTGAACAGCAGGAACAGCGCGATCAGGTTGACGAACGCGAGCAGGGTCATGGTGATGTCGGCGAATGCGAACACCGTGCTGAGGTTCTCGATGGCACCCCAGAAGATCAGGACCAGCACCAGGGCACGATAACCGATCAGGGCCTTGCGGTTGTCGCCGATCATGTAGCGCAGGTTGCTCTCGCCCAAGTAGTAGTTGTAGAGGATCGAGGTGAACACGAACAACGCCAGTGCCACGGAGATGAACATCCGGCCCCACTCGCCAACGACCGCGGCCAGGGAGTTCTGGGTCAGGGCGATGCCGTCACCTTCGAAGCCCGGGGTGTAGAAGCCCGACAGCAGGATCAGCAGCGCGGTGCAGGTGCAGATGATGAAGGTGTCGAGGAACACGCTGAATGCCTGGACCACACCTTGGGCGACCGGGTGCTCGACCGACGCCACGGCGGCGACGTTGGGCGCGCTGCCCAGACCGGCTTCGTTGGCAAACACCCCGCGCTTCACGCCCATGATGATGGCGCTGCCCACCAGGCCACCGAAGGCCTGATCCAGGCCGAAAGCGCTCTTGACGATGGTCATCAGCATGCTCGGTACATGGTCGAATTGCAGCACGATCACGTAGAGGGTCACCGCGATGTAGGCCAGGGTCTTGACCGGTACCAGCAGGTCGGCGATAGCCGCGATGCGCTTGATCCCGCCGACGAACACCAGGCCCAGCAGCACCACCAGGCCGAGGCCGGTGTAGGTGGTGTCGACGCCGAAGGCGTTGTTCAGCGAGTGGGTCACGGCGTGGGCTTGCAGGCCGTTGAAGGCGAAACCGAAGGTGATCAGCAGCAGGAACGCCATGATCATCCCCAGCCAGCGTTTCTGCAGGCCGTGCTGGATGTAATAGGAAGGACCGCCACGGTACTGGCCCTCAGAGTCGCAGCGCTTGTAGAGCTGGCCGAGGGAGCATTCGAAGAAGCTGCTGGACATGCCGACCAGCGCGGTCACCCACATCCAGAACACCGCGCCCGGACCGCCGAGGGTTACGGCAATGCCCACCCCAGCGATATTGCCCGCACCAACGCGGCCGGCGAGGCTGAGCATCAGGGCCTGGAATGAACTGAGCTGGCCAGCGCTGCTTTTGAGGCTGTCGCGGAACACCGCGAACATGTGGAAGAAGTGACGAAATTGAACGAAACGCGAGCGGATCGTGAAGTAACCACCGAGCCCGACAATGAGCACGATCAGTACTTTCCCTGAGAGGAAGTCGTTGATGACTTCGAGCATGGAGTGTTCCTCGCTGTTTTTTGTGTAGGCAAATGCTGGCCAGGCGGACACATCCCGTTACACCCGTATGTGCGTAGCACGACAGGCCAAGCGGTTTTCGTCCCGGCTTCATATTGCGGGTTTGTTATTAGTTCGGGTTTCGCATGGGGTTGGGTCTGGCTACCGACGACCGCTCCTGCGAAGAGGGGCGGCACTATACCTATCCATGAAGCACACGTCTGCAAAACGTGATTAAAGGATTCAGCCTGTGGCCTGGCTCGATGCTCTTGTGTAGGCGCAAGGCGTGCCCGCGATGGCGATCCCAAGGCCGCCGTCGTGGGCAAGCCGGATTCCAGGCCGCGGGTTGCGCAGTTAAAAAAAAGGGCCCGGAGAATGATCTCCAAGCCCTCAAAAGGTGAGAGGTGTCTAGTCCCTCGACCTGGTGAGCGGTGCTACAGCATCAGGCCTTGAGGGGTACCAGACGCGGGGCAATCATGTTTTCCGGGCGCAGGATGTCGGCGAGCATTTCTTCGTCGAGCAAGCCTTCTTCGCGCACCAGTTCCAGTACGCCGCGGCCGCTTTCCAGCGCGATACGGGCGATACGGGTGGCGTTTTCATAGCCGATGTACGGGTTCAGCGCAGTGACCAGGCCGATCGAGTGCTCGACCAGTTCGCGGCAGCGGGCTTCGTTGGCGGTGATGCCGACGACGCAGTGCTCGCGCAGCATGTCCATGGCGCGTTGCAGCAGGCGGATCGAGTCGAAGATCTTGAAGGCGATCAACGGCTCCATCACGTTCAGTTGCAACTGGCCGCCTTCGGCCGCGATGGTCAGGGCCAGGTCGTTGCCGATGATCTGGAATGCCACCTGGTTGACGGCTTCCGGAATAACCGGGTTGACCTTGCCTGGCATGATCGAGCTGCCTGGCTGACGCGCTGGCAGGTTGATTTCGTTGATGCCGGTGCGTGGGCCGCTGGACAGCAGGCGCAGGTCGTTGCAGATCTTCGACAGCTTGACCGCGGTGCGCTTGAGCATGCCGGAGAACAGCACGAAGGCGCCCATGTCGGAGGTGGCTTCGATCAGGTCGGCAGCCGGTACCAGCGGTTGACCGCTGATCAGGGCCAGGCGTTCTACGGCCAGGTGCTGGTAGCGTGGGTCGGCGTTGATGCCGGTGCCGATCGCAGTGCCGCCCAGGTTGACTTCGGTCAGCAGCTCCGGAGCCAGGGTCTTCAGGCGTGCCAGGTCTTCGCCCAGGGTGGTGGCGAAGGCGCGGAATTCTTGGCCAAGGGTCATCGGCACGGCGTCTTGCAGTTGGGTACGACCCATCTTCAGGACGTGGCCGAATTCTTCACCTTTGGCGGCGAACGACTGGATCAGGCTGTCGAGGCTGGCGAGCAGGGCGTCGTGGCCCAACAGCAGACCCAGGCGGATGGCCGTTGGGTAAGCGTCGTTGGTCGACTGCGCCATGTTCACGTCGTTGTTGGGGTGCAGGTACTGGTACTCGCCTTTCTGGTGGCCCATGGCCTCCAGCGCGATGTTGGCGATCACTTCGTTGGCATTCATGTTGGTCGAAGTGCCAGCGCCGCCTTGAATCATGTCCACCACGAACTCTTCGTGGAAATCGCCGCGGATCAGGCGAGCACAGGCTTCGCTGATGGCAGCGTGCTTGGCTTCGCTGAGGTGACCCAGTTCGCGGTTGGCGTCAGCAGCGGCCTGCTTGACCATTGCCAGACCCACCACCAGCTTTGGGTAATGCGAAATCGGAACGCCGGAGAGACGGAAGTTATTCACCGCTCGCAGGGTCTGGATGCCGTAATACGCTTGAGCCGGTACTTCGAGTACGCCAAGCAGGTCTTTTTCGGTGCGGAAAGATGCAGCGGAGGACATGATAGAAATCATCTCGATATGGACCCGGTCTGTGCCGGAACGCTGTGAATGCTAGGCTTGTGGAGAATTTTGGGCCAATGCTGTTAAACACTGGCCTATGCCTATTCGGCATAATACCGATGTGACGCCGTTTGGGCGGCGAGCGTATGACCTAAAATGGTGCGTGTCCGGGAGGACCTGATGAATCTGGAAAGCAAATGGCTGGAGGACTTTAGTGCCCTGGCTGCCACCCGCAGTTTCTCCCAGGCGGCTGAACGGCGTTTCGTCACCCAACCGGCGTTCAGCCGGCGCATCCGCAGCCTGGAGGCCGCGCTGGGCCTGCAACTGGTCAACCGCTCGCGCACGCCGATCGAATTGACGGCGGCTGGGCAGTTGTTTCTGGTGACCGCGCGCACCGTGGTCGAACAACTCGGCGAAGTGCTGCGGCATTTGCACCACCTCGAAGGCGGCCAGGGTGAGGTCATGCAAGTTGCGGCGGCGCATTCCCTGGCCCTGGGGTTCTTCCCGCGCTGGATCGCGCAATTGCGCAACGAAGGCCTGAACATCGCCACGCGCCTGGTGGCGACCAACGTCGGCGATGCGGTACATGCCCTGCGCGAAGGCGGTTGTGACCTGATGCTGGCGTTCTACGACCCGGATGCCGCCATGCAAATGGACCCGGAGATCTTTCCTTCACTGCACCTGGGCCACACCGAGATGCTCCCGGTGTGTGCGGCCGATGCCGACGGCAAGCCGTTGTTCGATCTCGAAGGCGAAGCCAGCGTGCCACTACTGGCCTACAGCGCCGGGGCGTTTCTCGGGCGGTCGGTGAACATGCTGCTGCGCCAGCGCGCGCTGCGCTTCACCACCATTTACGAAACCGCCATGGCCGACAGCTTGAAGAGCATGGCCCTGGAAGGGCTGGGCATTGCCTGGGTGCCGCAGCTCAGTGTGCGCGCGGAACTGGCGCGCGGCGAACTGGTGGTTTGCGGCGGTCCGCAATGGCATGTGCCGCTGGAAATTCGCCTGTACCGCTGTGCACTGGTGCGCAAGGCGAACGTGCGGTTGTTGTGGCGCAAGCTGGAAGGTGGTGCGGCGCAGACTTCGTGAGGGCATCGACCAACCCTGTGGGATGGGTGTGGTATTGGACTGACTCTTAAGTCAATAAAACCGGTGCTTTGCGCCGCATGACAGATGGTCGTATCGGGGGCTGTTTATCTGCCTTATTACGGTATACTGCGCGGCCTTCGGCCGGCGTGTCTGGCCATAATTCGTACAATCAAGCCACGCATCCTGCGTGGCTTGTTGTTTTTTGACGCGCCTGCGGGCGCCCAGAGAGAAGAGGCGCGACGATGAGTGCACTGGTTGGCGTGATCATGGGCTCCAAGTCCGATTGGTCCACCCTTAGCCACACCGCCGATATGCTGGAAAAGCTCGGCATCCCTTACGAGGTGAAAGTGGTCTCTGCCCACCGCACCCCGGACCTGCTGTTCCAGTACGCCGAGGAGGCTGAGTCGCGTGGCATCGAGGTGATTATCGCCGGTGCGGGCGGCGCGGCTCACTTGCCTGGCATGTGTGCGGCCAAGACCCACCTGCCGGTCCTGGGCGTGCCGGTGCAGTCGTCGATGCTCTCGGGCGTTGATTCACTGCTCTCTATCGTGCAGATGCCTGCGGGCATTCCGGTCGCCACCCTGGCCATCGGCAAGGCGGGCGCGATCAACGCCGCCCTGCTGTCGGCGAGTATCCTTGGCGCCAAGCACCCGCAGTTCCACGCGGTGCTCAAAACCTTCCGTGCTGAGCAGACAGACAGCGTCCTGGAAAATCCAGACCCACGCATCGCCTGAGGTTGTTGACGATGAAGATCGGTGTAATCGGTGGCGGCCAACTGGGCCGCATGCTGGCCCTGGCGGGGACTCCGCTGGGCATGAACTTCGCTTTCCTGGATCCGGCGCCGGATGCCTGCGCCGCCGCGCTGGGTGAGCACCTGCGGGCCGATTACGGCGATCAGGATCACTTGCGTCAACTGGCTGACGAAGTCGACCTGGTGACCTTCGAGTTCGAAAGCGTCCCGGCGGAAACCGTGGCCTTCCTGTCGCAGTTCGTCCCGGTCTACCCGAGCGCCGAAGCGCTGCGTATCGCGCGTGACCGCTGGTTCGAAAAGAGCATGTTCAAGGACCTGGGAATTCCGACCCCGGCGTTCGCTGACATCCAGTCCCAAGCTGACCTGGACGCCGCCGTGGCGACCATCGGCCTGCCTGCCGTGCTGAAAACCCGCACCCTGGGTTACGACGGCAAGGGCCAGAAAGTCCTGCGCACTGCGCAAGACGTGGTGGGTACCTTCGCCGAACTGGGCAGCGTGGCTTGCCTGCTGGAAGGCTTCGTGCCGTTCACCGGCGAAGTGTCGCTGATTGCCGTGCGGGCCCGTGATGGTGAGACGAAGTTCTACCCACTGGTGCACAACACCCACGACAGCGGCATTCTCAAGCTGTCCGTGGCCAGCACCGAGCACCCGTTGCAAGCCCTGGCCGAGGACTATTCGAGCCGTGTGCTCAAGCAGCTGGACTATGTCGGTGTGATGGCGTTCGAGTTCTTCGAAGTCGACGGTGGCCTCAAGGCCAACGAGATCGCCCCGCGGGTTCATAACTCCGGGCACTGGACCACCGAAGGCGCCGAATGCAGCCAGTTCGAAAACCACCTGCGCGCCGTTGCTGGCCTGCCGCTGGGCTCGACGGCAAAAGTTGGCGAGAGCGCCATGCTCAACTTCATTGGTGTGGTTCCGCCGGTGGAGAAGGTCATCGCCATCGACGATTGCCATTTGCATCACTACGGCAAGGCGTTCAAGGTCGGACGCAAGGTCGGCCACGCCAACCTGCGCTGCGCCGACAAGGCCACGCTCGAGCAGCAGATCCTCAAGGTCCAGGCGCTGATCGCCGAGCAATAAACCCATGGCACGCCGGGAACCTTCGGTGCCCCGCGTTCTCTGATGGCAGGATGCCAAAGTCTGTCTAGGCTTTGGCATAGCTATTTCACTCAGAGGGAAGCGCCATGGGAATTATCGGAACCATCTTCATCGGATTGATCGTGGGCCTGCTGGCTCGTTTCCTGAAACCGGGTGATGACAGCATGGGCTGGATCATGACCATCCTGCTCGGTATCGCCGGCTCCCTGGCCGCGACCTACGGCGGTCAGGCACTGGGCATCTACCAGGCCGGTCAAGGCGCGGGCTTCCTCGGTGCCCTGGTGGGCGCGGTGCTGCTGCTGGTGGTCTACGGTCTGGTCAGAAAGAACTGATTCAAGCGATCAAGCCCGCTGCGCGGTTCACGCGCAGCGGGCTAGAATGCCCGGCGACCTGTCTTCCCTTCTTTGCCGAGCCCCTTCATGCGCCGTCTTCTGTTGACTCTTGTATGGCTGGGCACTGGCCTGGCCCATGCTGGCGACCTGCCGGAAACCGATTGGCTCGAACTGATGCCCAAGTCGGACCAGAAGGCGCTGGAAGCCATGCCTGAAATCGACCACAACTCCCCGGAAGCCAACGGTACCTTCACCGACAAGGGTGGCTTGAAGCAGAGCAAGGGTTTGCCGGCGGTGATGTATTCGACCAAGACCGTGGCTGCGATGAACCACAAGCAGGTGCGCATCGGCGGTTACCCGGTGCCGTTGGAAACCGACGGCAAGGGCCGCAGCACGCTGTTCTTCTTGGTGCCGTACCCGGGCGCCTGCATCCACGTGCCGCCACCGCCCCCCAATCAACTGGTGCTGGTGCGCTATCCCAAGGGCCTGAAGCTGGACGACATCTACACACCCTTGTGGGTCAGCGGCACGTTGAAGATCGAGACGGTCAACAACGACCTGGCCGATGCGGCCTACGCCCTCGATGCCGCCCAGGTACGGGTGGTACAGGAGTCCGATCTGTAGGCGTTGCCACAGGCTGTGATCTTTTTAATCAGACCGCCAAACTGGCGATGCTCACACCCAGGGTATGGCTACCACCCGGCGCCAAAGTCACCACATCACCCAACACATTGGCCGTCTCGATGCACAGCATGCGCTGCCAGCCATCGTCGGCCATGTCGCTGAACGCTGCCGCGCGGTCGATCCAGGGATTCCAGATCACCGCCGTGCGTGAGCCCCGGGCGGTCAACTCGATACGGCGCTCCCAGGCCGGGTCGACAATGCTCAGCTTGGCCGGGGTATTGAGGTAAATCCGGTCGGTTTCCCCACTGAACCGCAGATCACCGTGCTGGGTGACGGTGTTCCAGTTGTCCAGGGTTTCGATGTACTCCAGCCCATCAACGCCTTCCACGCGCACGTTGCGCACATCGCTGACTGCGAAATAGCTGTGCAGCGCCTGGCTGATGGTGACGCTGTCGGTGCCCCGGTTGTGGCTGGTCAGATCGATCTGCAGCTGCTCATCCAGGCGAATGCTCAGCTTCAGGTCAACCTGATGCGGCCAGCCGGGCAGGCCGTTTTCCGGCACGGGCAGAGTGAACACCACGCTCAGGCTGTCGCCCTCGGTTTCGATGCCTTCCAGTTCCCAGTCCAGCGCCCGGACCAGGCCGTGGGCGGCGGCGGGTTGATCGCTGACGCGCATGGCCTGCACGCTCGGTGGGTTGCGCTCGAAATTGCCGAACCACGGCCAGCACACGGGCACCCCGGCGCGGATGCTTTTGCCGGTCTGGAACACCGCCTCGTCGTTGAGCCAGATCAGGGGCGGCTGCCCGGCCAGTTGATAGCTGAGGATATGTGCGCCTTGCTGGGCCACCAGCAATTCGGCCTGGCCCTGGCGAATCCGCCAGCAGTTCAGTTGATCCAGTTTTACCGCTTCAACAGTGGGCGTGCTCATGGGACAGCTCTCGATCGGCAACAGGGGGGATTCAACAGGCTCGCGGGGGTACCGAGCGGGTACGACCGCTGCCATCGATGGCAACAAACACGAACGCCGCTTCCGTGACCTTACGCCACTCGCTGGACAGCGGATCGTCGCTCCAGACCTCGACCAGCATCTTGATCGATGTACGACCGATTTCCTGGGCCTGGGTGTAGAACGAGAGCTGTGCGCCGACGGCGACCGGCACCAGGAACGCCATGCGATCGATGGCTACGGTGGCGACGCGTCCGCCAGCGATCTTGCTGGCCATCGCCGTGCCGGCCAAGTCCATCTGGGACACCAGCCAGCCGCCGAAAATATCGCCAAAGCCGTTGGTCTCGCGAGGAAGCGCGGTGATTTGCAGGGCCAGGTCGCCTTGCGGAATCGGATCGTCTTGTTCGAGTTCTATCATGCCGGGGGTGCCTCTAACCCGTGACTCTCATTGGTACTTCAGGTGAATAGCCGTCTTCAGAAAAACGATTCAGCCCGAACACACTACGTTCGTCGCGTTTTCCATAAGGCGTACTAAAGGGAAACTCTGCGAAATCGACTGGTCGCACCAGCAGCGTCTTCGCACAGCAACCCTTGCAGCGTGTTGCAGGCTGCGAGTATATCGAGCGGTAGACCGCGCGACGACCGTCCGGTTCTCATTTTGACCGTCAAATACGCGCATCCCTGTGCTTTTTCGAACAATTTGCTATCGTGCCGAACCTGCCCAAGCCTCAGCCAGCGTTGTTGGGGTTGCAGATCTGACTATAAGAGAAGCCCTTGCCATGACCACAGCGCCATCGAGCATAGCGTCACCCGCGCAATCCGCACGTCCTTTGACCCGCAGTGATTACAAGACCCTGTCGCTTTCTGCCCTGGGCGGTGCGCTGGAGTTCTACGACTTCATCATCTTCGTGTTTTTCGCCACGGTGGTCGGCAAGCTGTTCTTCCCGGCGGACATGCCCGAGTGGCTGCGCCTGATGCAGACCTTCGGGATTTTCGCCGCCGGTTACCTGGCACGGCCTCTGGGCGGCATCGTCATGGCCCACTTCGGTGACCTTTTGGGTCGCAAGAAGATGTTCACCCTGAGCATTTTCATGATGGCGGTGCCGACGTTGATCATGGGCCTGCTGCCGACCTACGCGCAGATCGGCATGTGGGCACCGATCCTGCTGTTGCTGATGCGGGTGATCCAGGGCGCCGCGATTGGCGGGGAAGTGCCGGGGGCGTGGGTGTTCGTCTCCGAGCATGTGCCTGCACGGCACATTGGCTACGCCTGCGGCACGCTGACGTCAGGCCTGACCGCTGGCATCCTCCTGGGCTCGCTGGTGGCCACGGCCATCAATAGCCTTTATACCCCGGAGCAGGTGTCCGACTACGCCTGGCGGATCCCGTTCCTGTTGGGGGGCGTGTTTGGCCTGTTCTCGGTCTACCTGCGCCGCTGGCTGCACGAAACCCCGGTGTTCGCCGAACTGCAATTGCGTAAGGCCCTGGCCGAAGAAGTGCCGCTGCGTGCGGTCCTGCGCGATCATCGCGGGGCCATCGTCCTCTCGATGCTGCTGACCTGGTTGCTGTCGGCCGGGATCATCGTGGTCATCCTGATGACCCCGACCGTGCTGCAAACCGTCTACCACTTCTCGGCGACCACCGCGTTGCAGGCCAACAGCCTGGCGATTGTGTTCCTGAGCCTGGGCTGCGTGGCGTCCGGCGCCCTGGCTGACCGCTTCGGTGCGGGCCGGGTGTTTGTGTTCGGCAGCGGCTTGCTGCTGCTGAGTTCGTGGACCTTCTATCACAGCCTGTTCAATCACCCGGACTGGCTGTTCCCGATGTACTCCCTGACCGGTCTGCTGGTCGGCACCATCGGCGCCGTGCCCTACGTCATGGTCAAGGCCTTCCCGGCCGTGGTGCGCTTCAGCGGCCTGTCGTTCTCCTACAACCTGGCCTACGCCATCTTCGGCGGCCTGACACCGATGGTCGTCACCCTGCTGCTCAAGGAAAGCCCGATGGGGCCGGCCTATTACGTGGCAATCATCTGCGGCGTGGGGATCGTCGTGGGCGGGTATCTGTGGAAGAAAGGTCGCTAGGCCCGAGCGGCTCGCACCCATAGGGTTCTGTGTACACCAGAGATCCTTTGTGGGCGCGAGCCGGGCGGCGCTCCGTATGCTCGCGATGGGGGCAACACGAATCATCGGATAACCGCTTCATGCTGGCCTTTCATCTAATTGTCATATTCAAGTCATAGAGTGTTCACACGGCCTGCCGATACTTGGCCCCGACTTAACACACCCTATTACCAGGAGTAAGGCATGAAACTGAAGCGTTTGATGGCGGCAATGACTTTTGTCGCTGCTGGCGTTGCGACTGCCAACGCAGTTGCCGCTGTTGACCCTGCTATCCCGAGCTACACCAAGACCACTGGTGTATCGGGCAACCTGTCCAGCGTCGGCTCCGATACCCTGGCCAACCTCATGACCCTGTGGGCCGAGAACTACAAAAAAGAATACCCGAACGTCAATATCCAGATTCAGGCTGCCGGTTCCTCGACCGCGCCACCTGCGCTGACTGAAGGCACCGCTAACCTGGGCCCGATGAGCCGCAAGATGAAGGACAACGAGCTGCAGGCCTTTGAAACCAAATACGGTTACAAGCCGACGGCCATCCCGGTCGCCGTGGATGCCCTGGCCGTGTTCGTGCACAAGGACAACCCGATCAAGCACCTGACCATGGAACAGGTCGATGCCGTGTTCTCCTCGACGCGCCTGTGTGGCGGCAAGTCCGACGTGAAAACCTGGGGTGACCTGGGTGTGACCGGCGACCTGGCCAACAAGCCGGTACAGCTGTTCGGTCGTAACTCGGTATCCGGCACTTACGGCTACTTCAAGGAAGAAGCCCTGTGCAAAGGCGACTTCAAGCCAAACGTCAACGAACAACCGGGCTCGGCCTCGGTGGTGCAATCGATCAGCTCCTCGCTGAACGGCATCGGCTACTCGGGTATCGGTTACAAGACCGCTAGCGTGAAGACCGTGGCCCTGGCCAAGAAAGGCAGCACCGACTTCATCGAAGACACCGAAGAAAACACCCTGAACGGCAAGTACCCGCTGTCGCGTTTCCTCTACGTGTACGTCAACAAGGCCCCGAACAAGCCTCTGGCCCCGCTGGAAGCCGAGTTCGTGAAACTGATCCTGTCGAAACAGGGCCAGGAAGTGGTCGTCAAGGACGGTTACATCCCTCTGCCAGCCAAAGTAGCCGCCAAGGCACTGGTTGACCTGGGCCTGCACGAAGGCGGCGCTGAAGTCGCAAAGAAGTGAAACCCTGATCCGGGGCTAGCCCCGGATCACCCAACATTTTTCGATCCACTGCCCGTTCCCACGGGCGGCGGATTTGTTTCGTCACCGCATTGTCATCTTTCTGTCATACAGGATCGCTAGGGTGTGCGCATGAATGATCTGGCCAATTCCCCAATGACTACGACTTCCCCTCCCAAGCGCATTGATTTCAATACGCCTGAGCTGCAACGCAAGCGGCGCATTCGTGCGCTCAAGGATCGCCTGACCCGCTGGTACGTGCTGATCGGCGGCCTCGCCGTGCTCGGCGCAATCACCCTGATTTTCTTCTTCCTGGCCTATGTCGTCGCCCCGCTGTTCCAGGGTGCCGAGCTGACCGCCAAAGACTCGATCACGCCTGCCTGGATGCAAGACGCCGGCAAGCCGTTGATGATTTCCCTCGAAGAGCAGAACCAGGTCGCCATGCGGGTTTCCGACAAGGGCCAGGCGCTGTTTTTTGACCTCGACAGTGGCGCCGAACTGCGTCGTGTCGACCTGCCGATCCCGGCCGGTACCCGCGTTGCCTCGATCGGTAAAGACCAGCCCGGCAGCCCGCTGGTGATCGTCGGCCTGTCCAACGGCCAGGCCCTGGTCTTCCGCCACACCTATAAGGTGAGCTACCCGGATGGCAAGAAGACCATCTCGCCGGCCATCGAGTACCCCTACGGTGAGGCGCCGATCGCGCTGAACGAACAGGGCGCCGCGCTGGAGCACGTCAGCCTCAACGCGACCGACTCGACCCTGGTGGTCGCCGGCTCCAGCGGTGCGCAGTTGCACGTCCTGGCGCTGAGCAAAGAAGAAAACATGATGACCGGTGAAATCACCAGTGATCAGCAGCGCATCGACCTGCCGCAAATGACCGAGCCGGTGAAGAACATCTTCATCGATCCGCGCCAGCAGTGGCTGTACGTGCTCAACGGTCGCGCCCAGGCCGACGTGTTCAGCCTGCGGGAAAAAAGCCTCAACGGTCGTTACAAGCTGCTCGAAGATGGCGAAACCCAAGTCACCGCCAGCACCCAGTTGGTGGGGGGTATCTCGCTGATCATCGGTGATTCCAAGGGGGGGCTGGCTCAGTGGTTCATGGCCCGCGATCCGGATGGCGAGCAACGCCTGAAGCAGATCCGCACCTTCCAGATGGGCACCGCGCCTATCGTTGAAATCACCGCCGAAGAGCGTCGCAAAGGCTTTGTTGCCCTGGACGCTTCCGGCAAGCTCGGCGTGTTCCACAGCACCGCCCACCGCACCCTGCTGGTGGACCAGGTGGTCGAAGGCCAGGGCATCTTCGGCCTGTCGCCTCGTGCCAACCGGGTGATCGTGGAGCAGGGCGGCAAACTGCAACCCTTGCTGCTCGACAACCCGCACCCGGAAGTGTCCTGGAGCGCGCTGTGGAGCAAGGTCTGGTACGAAAACTACGACGAGCCTAAATACGTCTGGCAATCGACCGCGGCCAACACCGACTTCGAGCCCAAGCTGAGCTTGTCGCCGCTGACCTTCGGTACCTTGAAGGCGGCGTTCTACGCCATGCTGCTGGCCGCGCCACTGGCCGTTGCCGCGGCGATCTACACCGCCTACTTCATGGCACCTGGCATGCGCCGCAAGGTCAAGCCGGTGATCGAGCTGATGGAAGCGATGCCGACGGTGATCCTCGGCTTCTTCGCCGGCCTGTTCCTCGCCCCTTATGTGGAAGGGCACTTGCCGGGCATCTTCAGCCTGCTGATGCTGCTGCCGATCGGCATTCTGCTGGCCGGCTTCATATTCAGCCGCCTGCCGGAATCGATCCGCCTGAAAGTGCCGGATGGCTGGGAAAGCGCGATGCTGATCCCGGTGATCATCTTCGTCGGCTGGCTCTCGCTGTACATGAGCCCGTACCTGGAGACCTGGTTCTTCGGCGGCGACATGCGCATGTGGATCTCCCACGACCTGGGCATTACCTACGACCAGCGCAACGCTCTGGTGGTTGGCCTGGCCATGGGTTTCGCGGTGATTCCGAACATCTATTCGATTGCCGAAGACGCCGTGTTCAGTGTGCCGCGCGGCCTGACCCTGGGCTCGCTGGCCCTGGGTGCCACGCCTTGGCAGACCATGACGCGGGTGGTGATCCTCACCGCCAGCCCGGGCATTTTCTCGGCCTTGATGATCGGCATGGGGCGCGCAGTCGGCGAAACCATGATCGTGCTGATGGCCACCGGCAACACCCCGGTGATGGAGATGAACCTGTTCGAAGGCCTGCGGACCCTGGCGGCCAACGTCGCGGTGGAAATGCCGGAGTCGGAAGTCGGCGGCAGCCACTACCGCGTGCTGTTCCTCTCGGCCTTGGTGCTGCTGTTGTTCACCTTCGTCATGAATACCCTCGCGGAGCTGATTCGTCAGCGTCTGCGCAAGAAATACTCGTCGCTTTAAGAAAGGTAGAAGTCTGTGAAACAGAACTCCCTGAAAGGATGGTTCAAGAGCGGCGCCCCCGGCGTCTGGATCAGCGGTGGCGCGGTGGCCATCGCCGTCATCATGACCATTGGTTTGCTGGCGGTAATTGCCGTGCGCGGCCTGGGCCACTTCTGGCCCGCCGACCTGGTGCATGCCCAGTACGATGTGCCGGGCCAGGCCAACCATGTGGTCATCGGCGAAGTGGTGCAGAAAGAACAAGTGCCACGTGAGCGCCTGAAAAGCGCGGGCCTGCCGGTCCCGGACCAGGGCCCGGAGTTCATGACCCGCGAGCTGATCAAGGTCGGTAACCGTGACCTCAACGGCAACGACTTCACCTGGATCGTCGGTGAGTGGCTGACCAACCAGACCACGCCGCCGGAGCTGATGGCGATCGAGCGTCGTGAGTGGGGCAACTTCTACGGCTACCTGGTCAACGTCAAGCAGGACGGCAAGGTCATCGCTGAAGGCGAGGCCGCCTGGCCTGAGCTGCAAGCGCGGATCGAGCGGGTCAGCAAACTGGCGGCCGAACTCAAGACCCTGGAAAAATCCGACATCGGCGCGATCAACGCCGGCCTGGAGCGTATCCGCCTGCACGGTCGCAAACTGGAGCTGGACGGCAAGCTGGACGCCGCGGCCCAGGCCGACATGGAGTCGGAACGCGCCGAGCTCGATGCCCGCTATCAGGACATTGAAAATCGCCTGGGCGAACTGCATGCGCAGTTCAACCGCGACAGCCTGACCGCCCGCGACGGCAACGGCAAGGAAGTCGAAATCGAACTGGGCAAGGTGGTCCGCGCCTTCCAGCCGAACGCGATGAGTTCCTTGGCCAAGGTCGGCTTCTACTTCAGCAAGGTCTGGGAATTCCTCAGCGACGACCCGCGTGAAGCCAACACCGAAGGCGGGATCTTCCCGGCCATCTTCGGCACCGTGATGATGACCCTGATCATGGCGATGATCGTCACCCCGTTTGGCGTGCTGGCGGCGGTTTACCTGCGTGAGTATGCACGCCAGGGCACCATGACCCGGTTGATCCGCATCGCGGTGAACAACCTGGCGGGTGTACCGGCGATTGTCTACGGGGTGTTCGGCCTGGGCTTCTTCGTCTACGTGCTGGGTGGCTCGGTTGACCGCCTGTTCTTCCCGGAAGCCTTGCCGGCGCCGACCTTCGGCACCCCGGGCCTGCTCTGGGCCTCGCTGACCCTGGCGCTGCTGGCGGTGCCGGTGGTGATCGTGGCCACCGAAGAAGGCCTGGCGCGGATTCCCCGCACCGTGCGTGAGGGCTCGTTGGCCCTCGGTGCGACCAAGGCGGAAACCTTGTGGAAAATCGTGCTGCCGATGGCCAGCCCGGCGATGATGACCGGCATGATTCTCGCGGTAGCCCGTGCGGCCGGTGAGGTCGCGCCGCTGATGCTGGTGGGCGTGGTGAAACTGGCGCCGTCGTTGCCGCTGGACGGCAACTACCCGTACCTGCACCTGGACCAGAAGATCATGCACCTGGGCTTCCACATTTATGACGTCGGCTTCCAGAGCCCGAACGTCGAGGCCGCACGCCCACTGGTGTACGCCACGGCGCTGTTGCTGGTACTGGTGATCGCCACGCTCAACCTGTCGGCCGTGTGGATCCGTAACCACCTGCGCGAAAAATACAAAGCGCTGGACAGCTGATTTGCAGCACTGATTTCTATGTGGGAGCGAGCTCGCTCGCGATGGCATCACCGCGGTTTCACAGATACACCGCGTTGCCCGAACCGCCAGCAGGCTGGCTCCCACAAAAACCGAACCGAATTTGTTAGCACAGGGAGCCTCCCATGCAGCACGAAACCCATACCCACGGCATCAACATGTCGGCCCTGGGTCGCGACAAGCAGAGCCTGAGCCTCGAGCAGGAAACCGTAGCCATCGAAGTGCCGGGCCTGAGCCTGTTCTACGGTGACAAACAAGCGCTGTACGACGTCAGCATGAACATTCCCAAGCAGCGCGTGACCGCCTTCATCGGCCCATCCGGCTGTGGCAAGTCGACCCTGCTGCGTACCTTCAACCGGATGAACGACCTGGTCGACGGTTGCCGTGTCGAGGGCGCGATCAACCTCTACGGCAACAACATCTACCGCAAGGGCGAAGACGTGGCCGAGCTGCGTCGCCGGGTCGGCATGGTGTTCCAGAAGCCCAACCCGTTCCCCAAGACCATCTATGAAAACGTGGTCTACGGCCTGCGGATCCAGGGCATCAACAAAAAACGCGTACTCGACGAAGCCGTTGAGTGGGCGTTGAAAGGCGCGGCGCTGTGGGATGAGGTCAAGGACCGCCTGCACGAGTCGGCACTGGGCCTGTCCGGTGGTCAGCAGCAGCGTCTGGTGATCGCACGGACCATCGCCGTGGAGCCGGAAGTGCTGTTGCTCGACGAACCCTGCTCGGCACTCGACCCGATCTCGACGCTGAAGGTTGAAGAGCTGATCTACGAGTTGAAATCCAAGTTCACCATCGTCATCGTGACCCACAACATGCAACAGGCCGCCCGGGTTTCCGACTACACCGCGTTCATGTACATGGGCAAACTGGTGGAATTCGGCGACACCGACACCCTGTTCACCAATCCGGCGAAAAAGCAGACCGAAGACTACATCACCGGTCGTTATGGCTAGTGGGGACAGCTGCGAGCCGCAAGCGTCAAGCGGCAAGCCAGAGCGGTTCGAGTACGACACACATCAGCTTGCAGCGTGAAGCTTGCAGCTCACAGCTTTTGCGGAGCAAAACCATGATTTCGAAGGAAGGCTTAACCCACCACATCTCCCAGCAGTTCAACGCCGAGCTCGAAGAGGTGCGCAGCCACCTCCTGGCCATGGGCGGGCTGGTCGAGAAGCAGGTCAACGACGCAGTCACGGCGCTGATCGAGGCCGACTCCGGCTTGGCCCAGCAAGTGCGCGAGATCGACGACCAGATCAACCAGATGGAACGCAACATCGACGAAGAATGCCTGCGCATCCTGGCCCGTCGTCAGCCGGCGGCGTCCGACCTGCGTTTGATCATCAGCATCTCCAAGTCGGTGATCGACCTCGAGCGCATCGGCGACGAAGCCACCAAGATTGCCCGCCGGGCCATCCAGTTGTGCGAAGAAGGCGAGGCCCCGCGCGGCTACGTCGAGGTGCGCCACATCGGTGACCAGGTGCGCAACATGGTCCGCGACGCGCTGGATGCCTTCGCCCGCTTCGACGCTGACCTGGCGCTGTCCGTGGCCCAGTACGACAAGATCATCGACCGCGAATACAAGACCGCGCTGCGCGAACTGGCCACCTACATGATGGAAGACCCGCGCTCGATCTCGCGCGTGCTGAGCATCATCTGGGTCCTGCGTTCGCTGGAGCGCATCGGCGACCACGCCCGCAACATCTCCGAGCTGGTGATCTACCTGGTGCGCGGCACAGACGTGCGTCACCTGGGTCTCAAGCGCATGAAGGAAGAAGTTGAAGGTACCAGTGGCGAAACCGCTAATGTTCCGGGTGAATCTGACGATAAGTAAGATTGCCCAAGTAAAAACGCCCGGCCTTTGGCCGGGCGTTTTTGTTGGTGCTGGCTGGATTTCATAGCACCCGCGAACGACAAAGGTCCCGGCGTGACTGAAGTATTTTGGCGAAGTGCCAAACCAGGTGTTTTGCTGGTCGGGATAATAACGAGGGGTGGTCGATGAGTAAGGTCAGTGTGTTGGTCGTGGACGATGCTGCGTTCATTCGTGATCTGATGAAGAAGTGCCTGCGCAACTACTTCCCAGGCATACGTATTGAAGACGCGGTCAACGGCCGCAAGGCGCAAAGTCTGCTGGCCCGCGAAACCTTCGACCTGGTGCTGTGCGACTGGGAGATGCCGGAAATGTCCGGCCTGGAGTTGCTGACGTGGTGCCGCGAGCAGAACGCCCTCAAGACCATGCCGTTCATCATGGTCACCAGCCGCGGTGACAAGGAAAACGTGGTCCAGGCGATCCAGGCCGGTGTTTCGGGTTATGTGAGCAAGCCGTTCACCAACGAGCAATTGCTGAGCAAGGTCAAACAGGCCCTGAACAAGATCGGCAAGCTCGATGCCTTGCTGAATCAGGCCCCGGCCAAGCTGGCGCCGGCGTTCGCCAATGACTCGCTGAATGCCCTGACCGCCGGCAAGGCGCCTGTGGTCGCGGCGTCAGCGCCCAACGCCCATCTGCACAACCGCACGGCGGAGCCCGCCAAGGGACTGCTCAGCAGCCCGCCCATCAAAGCTGCGTTGCCGTCGCCCGCCGGTGGCCGTGGCCAGGGCCAGTTGCGCCTGCCCAGCGGCATCCAGGCCTGTGTGATCAAGGCCCTGAGCATCAAGGAGGCGCTGTTGGTGGTCAAGCGCAGCGAGACGCTGCCCCAAGTGCTCGACAGTGCCGTGCTCGACCTGGAGCAGGGTGATAACGCCGAAGTCGCCCGCCTCAACGGGTACCTGCATGCCATCGTCGCCCACGAGCCCAAACCCGACAGCGAGTGGCTGCAACTGACCTTCCGCTTCGTCGACCAGGATGCGCAGAAGCTCGATTACATTTCCCGGCTGATCGCCCGGGGCACGGCGCAGAAGCATTTCGTACCGGGTGCGTAAAAATCAGCTTTTGAAACAGCTGTCGCCAGCCTGAGGCCCTTCTGACTGCTAGGCTCACCCCCAAGCCTGCCCCCGACAGAATGCTGCCCATGCTCGCGCGATTGCTGATTTGCTGTGGTCTGCTTATGGTCTCGAGCCTGGCCGTGGCCATGACCATCTACAAGACCCAGCACGCCAATGGCGTGGTGTCCTACAGCGATCGGCCGTCCCGTGGATCCCAGGTGTTTGTGTTCCGCGACCGGATGGACGAGCACCTCGAGCGCCAGGTGCACCTGCAGATCAAGAAGCAGCCGGGCACCCACAGCGTGTTTGTGCGCAACGACCTGTACGCACCGGTCGAGGTCGAGCTGAGCTTTCACCCGGTGAAAAACCTCAGTGGCGCGCCTGCCCAGCCCATTCGCCGGGTCCTGCCAGCGCGCAGCAACACCCGCCTGGCGCTGCTCAAGGCCTCCCGCGCCGACAAGCCGCTGGTCTATACCCCCAGGCTCAAATACGCCTTGGGCGACCCTTCAGGCACCACGCTGGCCTATCGTTATCCGCTGCCCTGGCGCGGAGGTCCGTTTCGCCTGAGCCAGGGGGCCAACGGCCCATACAGCCATTACGGGCCGAAGAATCGCTACGCCATGGACATCGCCATGCCCGAAGGCACGCCGATCATTGCTGCGCGTGCTGGGGTGGTGGTGAAAACCGAGAACCGGCAGAGCGGTCGCGGCACCGATCCGGCGGGCAACTTCGTGCGGGTGCTGCACAATGACGGGACCATGGGCGTGTACCTGCACCTCAAGCAGGGCTCGGTACGGGTCCGTGAAGGCCAGCGAGTGGCGGTGGGCAGCGCCCTGGCGTTGTCCGGCAATACCGGCAACAGCAGCGGTCCGCACCTGCACTTCGTGGTGCAGCGCAATACCGGGTTGGGGCTGGTGTCGATCCCGTATCAGTTCAGTCAGCCGGTGGGCAGCCTGCCGAACTTTGCGCTGGGCCAACAATGATGTGTTGTCCCAGCCGATGCTATCGCGAGCAGGCCGCAAGCGGGCGCTCGCGCCCTCGGGGGATTTGTGTTTGCCGGGAAGCCGGGGTAACACCCAACCCATGGGGGAGCGACGCCGATCAGGTGTCGGGTGCTAGCCGAGCATCACTACCTTGGCCAGGACGATTTTCGGGCCTTTCATCTTTTTGATGATGATCCGCAAACCTTCGACTTCCAGCACTTCTTCCTCTTCCGGTACCCGCTTGAGGCTGTCGTAGACCAGCCCGGCCAGGGTTTCGGCTTCGACGTGGTCCAGGTCCACACCCAGCAGGCGCTCGACCTTGAACAGCGGGGTGTCGCCGCGTACCAGCAGCTTGCCTGGCTGGTAGGCCAGGATGCCGCGCTCGGCCTTGCGGTGTTCGTCCTGAATGTCGCCGACCAGCACTTCCAGTACGTCTTCCATGGTCAGGTAGCCGATGATGTTGCCGTCGGCTTCCTCCACCACGGCGAAGTGCGAGCCGCCCTTGCGAAATTGTTCCAGCAACTGCGACAGCGGCATGTGCCGCGACACGCGCTCCAAAGGACGGGTCAGCTCGGCCAGGTTGAACGACTCGGGAATGTGGTCCAGGGCGGCCAGTTCCAGCAGCAGGTCCTTGATGTGCAACAAGCCGACGAATTCCTGGCGCTCGCTGTCGTACACCGGGTACCGGCTGAACTTGTGGCGGCGGAACATCGCCAGGATTTCCTTGAGCGGCGCGTTGAACTCCAGCGTCACCAGGTCTTCCCGGGAGTTGGCCCAGTCGACCACTTCCAGTTCGCCCATTTCCACGGCCGAGGCCAGCACGCGCATGCCCTGGTCGCTCGGGTCCTGGCCACGGCTGGAGTGCAGGATCAATTTCAGTTCTTCACGGCTGTAGTGGTGCTCGTGATGCGGGCCGGGCTCACCCTGGCCGGCAATACGCAGGATCGCATTGGCACTGGCGTTGAGCAGGTAGATGGCCGGGTACATGGCCCAGTAGAACAGGTACAGCGGCACCGCCGTCCACAGCGAAAGCAGCTCGGGCTTGCGGATCGCCCAGGATTTCGGGGCCAGTTCGCCGACCACGATGTGCAGGTAGGAAATGATGAAGAAGGCGGTAAAGAACGACACGCCCTTGACCACTTCCGGCGATTCGACGCCCACGGCGCCCAGCAGTGGCTCGAGAATGTGCGCAAACGCCGGCTCACCGACCCAGCCCAGGCCGAGGGAGGCGAGGGTGATACCCAGTTGGCAGGCCGACAGGTAGGCGTCGAGCTGACTGTGCACGGTGCGCAGGATGTGCCCGCGCCAGCCGTTCTTATCGGCAATCGCCTCGACCCGGGTCGAGCGCAGTTTGACCATGGCAAATTCCGCCGCAACGAAGAAGCCGTTGAGCAAAACCAGGATCAGCGCAAAAAAAATCATGCCGAAATCGGCGAAGAGTGTAGCGAGGGACAAGCCAGGGGAAGGGTCCATGATGGAGTTTTGCGGGTTCCGTATATTCGAATAAAGGGGTGCAGACGAGCCTGAAAGGCAGGCCCAAGTCAGCCAATGTAGCGGCTGACAGGGCAATTGCCTAGGGGGAAGTAGCGCGGGGGGCTAGTCGGTCAGGCTGCCGGTGCGTGATTTGGTCACCTGCACGGGCACAAAATGGCAGGTGAAGGTGCTGCCATGGCCTGGCACGCTGCTGATTTCCATGCGGGCACGGTGGCGCAGCAGGACGTGCTTGACGATCGCCAGGCCCAGGCCGGTGCCGCCCGTGTTGGAGTTGCGGCTCGAATCGACGCGGTAGAAGCGTTCGGTCAGGCGCGGCAGGTGTTTGTTGTCGATGCCGATCCCCGAGTCCTGCACGCTCAGGTGCGCGCCTTGCTCATCGCCCCACCAGCGGATGCGGATATGGCCTTCGGCCGGGGTGTATTTGACCGCATTGAACACCAGGTTGGAAAACGCGCTGCGCAACTCGGCCTCGCTGCCCTTGAGCTGGATCGACGGGTCGGCCTCCAGGGTAATGCGCTGGTTGCGTTGCCCGGACAGTGCCTGGGCGTCGCTCTTGATCGACTGCAACAGGCTGTCGATCGCCACGGGCTGGTTGTCCGAGGGGTAGTCGGTGGCCTCCAGTTTGGCCAGCAGCAGCAAGTCATTGAGCAGGGTCTGCATGCGGCTGCCCTGCTGCTGCATCTGTTGCAGCGCGCGGGTCCAGCGCGGGTTCACGTCTTCGACGTTGTCCAGCAGGGTTTCCAGGTAGCCGCTGATCACCGTCAGGGGCGTGCGCAGTTCGTGGGAGACGTTGGCGATGAAATCCTTGCGCATCTGTTCCAGCTGATGGATGCGGGTGACATCGCGCACCAGCATCAGGTGTTCGTTGTTGCCATAGCGGGTGATGTACAACTGGATGCGCATCCGGTCGTTGGTCGGCGAGGGGATTTCCAGCGGTTCGGCATAGCTGTCCTGCTCGAAATACTCCTTGAAGCGCGGGTGACGTACCAGGTTGGTCACCGGTTGGCCGCTGTCCTGGGGCGTCTTGAGCCCCAGCAGGGTTTCGGCGGCGCGGTTCCACCATTCCAGGTTGCCATCGCTGTCGAGCATTACCACCGCGTCCTTGAGTGCCGCCGTGGACTCCTGGACCCGGTCGATCACCGCTTGCAGGCGCCCGCGTACCCGTTGATCGCGGCGCTGCAGGTGGTAGATGCTATCGAATACTTCGCCCCACAGGCCGTAGCCATCGGGTGGCGCTTCATCAGGTTTGTGCAGGCGCAGCCATTCGTGCAGGCGCAGCAATTGTTTGAGGGTCCAGCTCAGGTAGATACCCAGGCCGGCGGCCAGGCTCCAACCGTAATAGCCGGTGATCAGGCCGATCACCAGGCAGCCGGTGACCAGCAGCAGCATGTGGCGGATCAGGGTGCCATGCCAGTTTTGGTTCACTTGAACATGCGTCCTTGTCAGCGTTTCGAGTGGGTCGGGGTGGACTCAGGCTTTGGTTGAAAAACGATAGCCGGTGCCGCGCACGGTTTGTACCAGATTCTCGTAGGCATCACCCAGGGCTTTGCGCAGGCGGCGGATGTGCACGTCCACGGTGCGCTCCTCGACATACACGTTGCCGCCCCAGACCTGGTCCAGCAACTGGCCACGGGTGTAGGCGCGCTCCTGGTGGGTCATGAAAAACTGCAGCAGGCGGTATTCGGTAGGGCCCATCTCGGCCGGTTTGCCGTCGATGGTTACACGGTGGCTGATCGGGTCCAGCAACAGGCCGCCGACTTCAATGGGGGCTTCACCTTCAGTGGGGCCGGTGCGGCGCAGCACGGCCTTGAGGCGAGCGACCAACTCGCGGGGGGAAAACGGTTTGGTGATGTAGTCATCCGCGCCCACTTCAAGGCCTTGGATCTTGTTGTCTTCTTCGCCCTTGGCCGTGAGCATGATGATCGGAATGTCACCGGTCAGTTCGTCGCGCTTGAGGCGTCGGGCCAGTTCGATTCCCGAGGTGCCGGGCAGCATCCAGTCGAGCAGGATCAGGTCCGGCTTGCGGTCGACGATAATGGCGTGCGCCTGCTGGGCGTTCTCCGCCTCCAGGCAGTCATAGCCGGCCATTTCCAACGCCACGGCGATCATTTCGCGAATGGGCGCTTCGTCGTCGACGATCAGAATGCTCCTGCCAACCATGGGTTAAATCCTCTTGTCATTTAACTGTCTTGCGCCGCATTAGATAACGGAATTATTGCAGTCGTGTTACAGCATTTCAGTGGTGCTGCAAGGCGCGTGATCCTGGACTAAGCTCTAACTCCGAATCCTGACTACCACAAAAGAAGGTTTCCATGACTGACTATGCTCACTCCTTTAAAGCCTTGGTCCTGGCCGTTGCCCTGGCCTTGCCGGGCATGGCCATGGCCGCCGAGCCGGCCATGATGAAAGGCGGCATGATGGTCGACCACCAGAGCATGACGTTGTACACGTTCGACAAGGACAGTGGTGGAAAGTCGATGTGTAACGATGATTGCGCAAAAAACTGGCCACCGCTGATGGCGCCGATGGACGCCAAGGCCAACGGCAAATGGACGACCATCAAGCGTGACGACGGCAAGATGCAATGGGCCTACGATGGCAAGCCGTTGTACACCTTCGTCAAGGACGAAAATCCCGGTGAAATGAAGGGCGACATGATGAAAGACGTCTGGCACGTGGTTCGTGAGTCGCAGAAATAATCCGTTGTTGTAGCCGCTGGCGCAGCCTGCGCCAGCGGCTACAAAATCCCTACAGCCCCCCTCAGCGCAACGCGTAATCCAGCACGATCCCGACAAAAATCGCCAACCCCGCCCAGTGATTGTGCAGGAACGCCTTGAAGCACTTCATGCGGTCCCGGTCGCGGGTGTACCAGAATTCCCAGGCGAAACACCCGGCAGCCGCCAGCAAGCCGAGGTGGAACCAGCCGCCCAGGGCGAATTTCGAGCCGGCCAGCCACAGGCAGCCCAGCGCCAGCCCCTGCAGCGTGAGAATGATTACCCGGTCGGCATCGCCAAACAGGATAGCCGTGGATTTCACGCCGATCTTCAGGTCGTCGTCGCGGTCGGTCATGGCGTAATAAGTGTCGTAGCCGACCGTCCACAGCAGGTTGGCGATCCATAGCAGCCAGGCGATGGCTGGCAGCTCTCCGGTCTCGGCGGTGAATGCCATCGGCATGCCCCAGGAGAACGCGGCGCCCAGCACCACTTGGGGGTAGTAGGTGTAGCGTTTCATGAAGGGGTAACTGGCCGCCAGTGCCAGGCCGCCAAACGACAGCCAGATCGTCGCCGCGTTGGTACACAGTACCAGCAGGAAGCTCAGGCCCATCAGCAGCGCGAAGAACACCAGCGCCTCCCCGGAGCTGATCCTGCCGGCGGCCAGCGGGCGTTGTGCGGTGCGTTTCACATGGCCGTCGACCTTGCGGTCGGCCCAGTCGTTGATCACGCAGCCACCGGCACGGGTCAGTACTACGCCGAGGACAAAAATCACGATGTTGGCCAGGGACGGCGAGCCTTCGCCGGCGATCCACAGTGCCCACAGGGTGGGCCACAGCAACAGGTAGATGCCGATGGGTTTGTCCATGCGGGTCAGTTGGACGAAGTCCCAGGCGCGCGGGTTCAAGCGATTCAACGATTTGAGCAGGTTCTGATACATCAGCCGTTCTCCGCGGGTGCGCCGGCCGCTCGCCACAGGGCCGGGAGGAAGATTTCTGCGACCAGCACGCTCAGGCCGCCTCGGTCGAAACGCGAGCGGCGGCCCCACAAGGCCGGTGCCTGAACGTCAGTGGGCAGCCATTCAACCGGGTAGTGGCAGACCTCGATGGCGCGGCGCTGGAACGCCTGGTCGCAGAACAGCAGCTCCCCCAGGGAGCGGCTGCCCAGCTCATCCATGTTCAACCCGCCATCGCGCAATGCACTGCGCGCCGCTACGCTGCGGGCGAACACCCAGGCCTGGCCGTGGCCGCGCAAATACACCTCGCGTACCCAGCCTTCGCTGCCCTCGGGCAGGTCGAGGGCGGCGCACTCATCGGCGCGCAATGGCTGCCAGCCTTCGTACAGCGGCGTCACGCTGAAACCGTCATCCGACAAGCGCGTCAGGCGCCGGGTGAGCGAGCCTTGATCGAACAGCCAGTCGAGGGTTTGCGCATCGGGAAGGGGTGTCAGCCGGCTTTGCGGCAGCCAGAGCGAAGTCGGGGCGAGGGCGTTTGAGTGCGGCACAGTGAGTCATTATTGGCAGCAAATGAGGCGGCGAGCTTAACATGTTGGTCGGCGATATTGAGCGATCGGGCCAGTCTGCGGCATCGAACACGCTTGCATCTGTCGAGTGCGATCAGTACAAAACGCCCTGAGCCGGATGGCAGACCCTTGGTGGGCGACCGTCCGCGCCAGATAAAGCCTGTGAATCCGAGGAAACAAGTAATGAAGAAGTGGCAATGCGTAGTCTGTGGGCTGATCTACAACGAAGCCGACGGCTGGCCGGATGACGGCATCGCACCGGGTACCCTGTGGCAGGACGTGCCGGAAGACTGGCTGTGCCCGGACTGCGGCGTGGGCAAGATGGATTTCGAAATGATTGAAATCAACTAACCGATTCGAGGAGTAAGGAATGAACGCACCTGTCGTGATCGTCGGCACTGGGCTGGCTGGCTACAACCTGGCCCGGGAGTTTCGCAAACTCGATGGCGAAACCCCGCTGTTGCTGATTACCGCAGATGACGGGCGCTCCTACTCCAAGCCGATGCTCTCCACCGGCTTCGGCAAGAACAAGGACGCCGATGGCCTGAGCATGGCCGAGCCTGGTGCCATGGCCGAGCAGCTCAAGGCCGAGGTGCGCACCCATACGCGTATCAGCGGCATCGACCCGGGCCACAAGCGCCTGTGGATCGGCGAAGAGGCGGTGGCCTATCGCGACCTGATCCTGGCCTGGGGCGCAGAAACCGTGCGGGTGCCGGTACAGGGGGACGCGCCAGAGGCGATCTTCCCGATCAATGACCTGGAAGACTACGCCCGTTTTCGCGCAGCTGCTGCTGGCAAGCGGCGGGTGCTGCTGTTGGGGGCTGGGCTGATTGGCTGTGAATTTGCCAATGACCTGATCCTGGGTGGCTATGAGGTGCAACTGGTGGCGCCGTGCGAGCAGGTGATGCCGACGCTGCTGCACCCGGCCGCTGCGGCTGCGGTCCAGGCCGGGCTGGAAAGCCTGGGGGCGACATTCCACCTGGGGCCGGTGCTCAACCGTTTGCAGCGCTCCGCCGAGGGCCTGGAAGGGCATTTGTCCGACGGTCAGGTGATCCCTTGTGATGTGGTGGTCTCGGCCATTGGCCTGCGCCCGCGGATCGATCTGGCGGCGGCCGCCGGTTTGCAGACCAATCGGGGGGTGATGGTGGACCGTCACCTGAACACTTCCCACGCCAATATCTATGCCCTGGGCGACTGTGCCGAGGTCGATGGGCTGAACTTGCTGTACGTGATGCCCTTGATGAGTTGTGCGCGGGCGCTGGCACAAACCCTGGCCGGCAACCCGACCGCCGTGAGCTACGGCGCGATGCCGATCACCGTGAAAACCCCGGTGTGTCCGCTGGTGGTTTCCCCGCCGCCACGGGGTTCTGAGGGCATCTGGACCGTGGAAGGCCAGGGCGCCGACATCAAGGCGCTGTGCCGCGACAACAGCGGCAGGCTGCTGGGCTACGCCCTTACCGGGGCGGCGGTGATGGACAAATTGGCGCTGAACAAGGAGCTTCCGGCGCTTCTGGCATAAATACAGGTCGTTCTGTCGGAATCACCCCGCTTTAACCCCTACAAAGGTCGCGCCGAGACTGGCGCAGCCCGTATCCGCGTGCCATCCTCACACCCGTCTGCCGCAGAGTAGAGCCTGCGGCGCCTTGGGCGCTGTTCCGGAAGAACAGCACGGACATAACAACAAAAAACCGTCAAAGAGGCTTCACTATGCGTAAACCAGAACTCGCCGCCGCAATCGCCGAAAAAGCTGATCTCACCAAAGAGCAGGCCAACCGCGTCCTCAATGCCGTTCTTGAAGAGATCACCGGCGCATTGCACCGCAAAGACAGCGTCACCCTGGTAGGGTTCGGCACTTTTCTGCAGCGCCACCGTGGTGCCCGCACCGGCAAAAACCCGCAGACCGGTGAGCCAGTGAAAATCAAGGCCAGCAACACCGTGGCGTTCAAGCCAGGCAAATCGTTGAAAGACAGCGTCAATCCGTAACCCCCGACCATCCTCCCGTGTAACGGGTGAGCTGGATCGAAAAATGGGCACGCCAACGAGGTTGGGTGCCCATTTTTTGTGGCCGCTTAACCGGGCTGGCTGCGGGCAGGCACGGGCGTGTGGCGGTCTCTGGTTTGAATTGATAACGGTGACTTGGTGGTCATCTTACGTAAAAAGCAGCTCATCTCCCGTTAACGATAGGTAACAGTGGCGTTCCGGTTTGAACTCGTTACACTGCCCCGGCGTTCACTTTTTTCTTCTGGGGCTTGAGCATGAAATTTCGTTTTCTCCTGTGGATGCTGGGCTTGCTGATGCGCAAGGCCAGCCGGACCAACCCGGCTTTTCAGCAGCAGTTGGCCGACAAGGACCTGGTATTCCAGTTGCAGACGCTGGATGGCAAGGTGGCACGCCACTTCGTGGTCAAAGACCAGCGGATTACCAGCAAATCCGGACTGTATGCCGAGCCGGCCTTCGCGATTGCCTTCAAGGACGCCGCCTATGGCTTCGCCACGATGCAGGCGAAGAACAAGCAACTGGCGTTCATGACCGGGATCCAGGACAAGTCGATCCAGATCAAGGGCAACCCGGTGCTGGTGATGTGGTTCCAGGGGCTGACCAAGTATCTGAAGCCGCGTAAGGCGGGGGGGCGCCGTTAAAGTCTCTAAGGTTTGGCCGGCAACGTCGTAAATGCGGCCCGCAAAGAATGGATAACTGTCAGGTCTGACAGGTTTTTTTCTTGTGTCACGGTGCTCCACTGTGGATGACCTCTCTATGGAGGCTCAATTTCCATGAAGGAGCACGGCTATGAATCAAACAAGCAATCGGGCGCTCAGCACGGGTGATCCCACGTTCGGTGAAGACGGTGTCGTTTCACTGCCATTCAACGGTGTCGTGGGCAGTATTCCACGCGCTTTGCTTCTGCGCCAAAATAACCAGTTACTCATTGCCTTGGCCACAGCGGTACCGGAGAACTCCCCTCTAAAATAGCCCTTCTGAATGATGATGGCTCACGTGACGTTTCTTTTTGGCATGAAGGCATTGTCGAAGCGCTGTTTCCGGAAAACATCTGGTTTTTCCCAGGGGGGTACGCTCGGCGGTAAATGGTGGATGGCGGATTATCGGGACTGCCAGGCACTCCGAGGGCGGAGAAGAGCTTGCTGTTGTGCGTCAGCTTGAGGACGGCCAGGCGGATGATTCCTTCGGCGAGAATGGCATAGTCTTCATCAATATCAGCAAGCTGATTGGCGCCAAGGAAGAAGTCCGTTACCAGCTCGTGACTTCTGGCAGCCGGAACGACGCTGATCTCACAACCCTCGAAGAAGGGGGGGCAAATCGATTTTTCCTGTTCCTGCCAAGCAGACGGCAAGATTGTTTTGGTCAGCACGATTGTGTATGCCTTTGACGATACGCAAGGTATTGCCATTCGGCTCAATCCCGACGGCTCACTGGATAAGTCTTTCAACGATTCAGGGTATGTGCTGATCGATCTGCCTGGCGTCGAGCGTAGGACAAATCACGCCCTCGGTGTCACCGTCCAGGAGAACGGTAAGGTGCTGGTCTGTGGCAGTTTCGCCCATGTCGGAGTTCCAGGGGTGGATGCCTATGTCATTCGTTATGACCGTAGCGGTCGTATCGACGCTCAGTTCGGCGATGACAGGAACGGGGTCGTAAAAACCCATACGTGCGATTCACGCGCCTGCGCGCAGATCGGTTGCGCGCGTAAAAACGCCCCTAGTGCATGGCTTCAAAGGTCAGCGATTTGTCTTGATCAGACAATAGAACTGTAATTTTTGACAGGTGACTACTCACTCCTTTGAGCGCTTTATTGGAAGCGCAAGTCCGAAGCGGACGTTCAAGCATCCCTTAAGGAGCAAGGCACATGAGCGAGATACGGGCATCATCAAATGCAGGGGCTCTCGACCCTGCCTTTGCCGATAAGGGGGTATTGTCACTGCCACTTCCCAGGATTCCTGGAGATGAGGCGCGGTGTGTCCTTGCCCTTCCCCAGAGTAAAACCCTGTTAGTCATACCCTGGCTTGCCTCCGGTCCGATTGTGGTGGCGCGGCTCAATGAGGATGGGACCCTTGATACCTCGTATGGCGACCGGCAGCTAGGCTTCGTTGAATTACTTTTCGAAGGAACTGAAATTGACCGGGTAGGGTTCAAGATCGGCGCGCTGGCTGACGGTGGATGTGTCGTTACCGGTCTATACGGTTCAAGGGGGATTCGAGGCTTGATAGCCATTCGGCTGCGCCAGGATGGAAGCCTCGAGCAGTCCTTCGGCAATGGGGGGGTGCGTCTTATCCCTGAGGAGGACTTCCGTCGGGGTACCACCAATGTGGCCGTGCGCGTTGCTCAAAAGATTGAGAATGACGGCAATGACCCGTCCACCGCGCAGGGCAATTCCGGCGGGGCAGTTGCTGAGGATCCGGATGGAAAAATCGTCCTGGTCAGCAATACGTTTGATTCCACTGGCCGGCAAAAAGCGGTTGCACTGCGGCTGAACCCCGATGGTTCAACCGACCAGAGTTTTAACGGAGGGTTCGCGATTGTCGAGCTTCAAGGGGTTGCACACCTGTGGAGCAGCGCCCGGGACGTTGCGGTTCAGTCGGACGGCAAAGTAGTGGTTTGTGGCCAATACGGTGATAACGATCGCCGTGCAGTCTTCGTGATGCGTTTTAACTCACAAGGCAAAGTGGACGCCGAATTTAACAGCAACCGCCCTGTCACGATTACCGCCTCGGAGTACATTGATTTTCGCTCTATCCGTGTCAGTAAAACTGCCATCCTGGTAGTCGGTGAAGCCAATCGCAGTGGCGTCAATCACGGGTTAATCGTCATGCTGAACAGCAGTGGATCCTACAATCTTGTGTTCAATAACGGAGCCCCTTTGTTCTCCAACTTGATGCCTGGATTCTTGTATTGGCGACAATGTGCACTGCAATCTGAAGGCACAGTCATCGTTACTGGCGTGGGGCGCGGAACAGATACCCGAGAACTATCCGTAGTCACCGCACGTTATCGCGCTGACGGCAAGCTGGATTCGACCTTTAACGATGGCAAGGGCTTTGCTGTTTTCGAGAATGAGATGGGAACTCATGTAACGGATGGCATGGACGTCATGGAGGATGGTCGGATTGTGATTTGTGCTTCTTGGCTGGACCTCAATATAAAATCCGGCGGATGGGTGCTCCGTTACTTGGGGTAGCGCGCAAGCCCCTGGAACCACATCACCAGCGCCGGGAGCGTGGCTTGCCTGTGATGTGCTCAGGCCTGGTTGAACTGCGACGCCAGTTCGCGCAACAGCACTTCGGCCTCCAGTACCTTGCTGACCGCTTCTTCGGCTTTGTCGCGGCTCAGGCCCAGACGCTCCAGCAGGGCGTCGGGGATGCTGGTGTCCGGGCCGGAGCCGACGCCACGGCTGCGCAGCAGGCGCACGGCCAGGCACACCAGGTTGGCGTACTCGGCAAATTCGCCGTCGTAGGCCGGGTCGTGCTGGAAGCGCAGAGCGGTGGCCAGTTCGTCAGGCATGTCCCAGTGGCGCATCAACCAGGCGCCGATCTGTTCCCGGCTGATCCCCAGCAAGTGCTGCTCGATAAAGGTGTGGCACAGGTGCGGGTTGACCTCCAGGTGGCGGCAGATCAATGAGAAGTGCGGCGGGAAGACATGGGCCAGCAGCAGGTAGCCGAAGTTGTGCAGCAGGCCCGCCAGGTAGGTCAGGCCGGCTTCCGGGCGCTGGGCGCGTGGCATGGCCCGGGTCAGGCCTTCGATGACGGCAGCGGTGTAGATCGACTGCTGCCAGTATGGCGTGGCCTGTTGTGGGTGGTCCTTGGGTAGGCTCAGGGTTTTACCCAGGGCCAGGCCCAGCGCCAGGTTGATCACCAGGTCAAAGCCCAGCACGCGGACAATCGCGTCTTCCACCGAACGGATCTTGCCGGGCGAAGCGTAGTACGGCGATGCCGCCCAACTCACCACCTGGGCGGCGAGCGCCGGGTCGGTTTCGACGACGCCGGTGATGTCGTCGATGGTGGCGTTGGGGTCGACTCGCAGCTTGATGATCTTCTGTGCGGAACCGGCCAGGGGTGGAATCTCGATGGTCGCTTCCAGGCGTTGCTGGATGCGGCGCGCGGTGAAGGCCTGGACGGCCTGGGTGATTTCTTCGCGGTCGTCCCCCGGGCGGTCGAGGTTCGGGCTGATGAGGCTCAGCGGCTCGCCAAAATTCGCGGCGCTGGCCTGGGTGAGCATGCTCTTGAAGTCTTCGCCGCGGATCTCCAGGAGCACGCCTGGCTCGCCGGAGTTGATCAGCAGCAGCGGTTGGTTGAGCAGGCTTTGTTCATATAGG
This sequence comes from Pseudomonas sp. RA_35y_Pfl2_P32, assembly GCF_963970735.1. NCBI lineage: Bacteria > Pseudomonadati > Pseudomonadota > Gammaproteobacteria > Pseudomonadales > Pseudomonadaceae > Pseudomonas > Pseudomonas sp. RA_35y_Pfl2_P32. The sequence goes on along the minus strand of NZ_CAXAQF010000008.1, from coordinate 121,525 downwards.
CACGGAGAGCTGGTGAGTGCCGGCAGGCCGGGCAGCAGGCTCAGGTTGTGCTTGCCGAGCATGCGCTCCAGGCGTTCCAGCGGCACGGCGGTGAGCCGGCGACCGGTGAGTTCGGCCAGGCGATTGAGGTCCAGCAACTGACTCTGCGGGAACAGCACCATGAGCGCACCGATGGCGTCGTCGAGCAGCACCGCCTGGACCTTGCGCTCGGCGTTCAGGCCCGGGCGTTCTAGCACTTCCGTGTAGCCGATGCCCAGCTTGCCGAGCAACAGCCGGATAACCGACGGCGTGTGCGGGGTTTCGCCAGCGAGAGCAACTTCAGTCATGGTCTGGATCCGATCCGTACAATTTCGAGAGTATAACCAGCGGGCGGGTGCCGTGGTGGGTCAAGCCGGGTGATGCGTTACACCTGGCCGTACTGTTGGCCATGGCGCAGCCAGCGGTCCAGCAACGGACTGACATGGTGCGGCCAGCGTTCCAGCAGCGCCTGGGCCGCGTCGCGCACCGCCGGCAGCAAGTCCGCGTCGCGCATCAGGTCGGCGACCTTGAATTGCAGCAGGCCGGTCTGGCGAGTGCCGAGCATTTCGCCGGGGCCGCGCAGTTCGAGGTCCTTTTCAGCGATCACAAATCCGTCGTTGGTTTCGCGCATGATGCCCAGGCGTTGCCGGCCGATCTGCGACAACGGTGGATGGTAGAGCAGCACGCAGTGGCTGGCGGCGCTGCCCCGGCCTACCCGGCCACGCAGTTGGTGCAATTGTGCCAGGCCCAGGCGTTCCGGGTTTTCGATGATCATCAAGCTGGCATTGGGCACGTCGACCCCGACTTCGATCACCGTGGTGGCCACCAGCAGTTGCAGGGCGCCGGCCTTGAACTCGGCCATCACCGCCGCCTTTTCTGCTGGCTTCATGCGGCCGTGGATCAGCCCCACTTTCAATTCACCGAGAGCGGCGGTGAGGTCGGCAAAGGTGGTCTCGGCCGCCTGGCAGGTGAGTTCTTCCGATTCCTCGATCAGGGTGCACACCCAATACGCCTGGCGCCCTTCGGCGCAGGCCCCGCGCACCCGTTCGATGACTTCGACGCGGCGCGTGTCGGTGACCAGTACGGTATTGACCGGGGTGCGTCCAGGCGGCAGCTCATCGAGGATCGAGGTGTCGAGGTCGGCGTAGGCGCTCATGGCCAGGGTGCGGGGGATCGGCGTGGCGGTCATGATCAACTGGTGCGGACACATCCGCCCGCCCACGCCTTTCTGGCGCAGCGCCAGGCGTTGCTGGACGCCGAAGCGGTGTTGTTCGTCGATGATCACCAGGGCCAGGTTCTTGAACTGCACTTCGTCCTGGAACAGCGCGTGGGTGCCGACCACCATCGGCGTGCCACTGGCGATCTGCTCCAGGGCGGCGACGCGGTTTTTACCCTTGAGCTTGCCGGCCAGCCAGGCGACTTCCAGGCCCAGGGGTTCGAGCCAGCGCTTGAAGGTGATGAAGTGTTGTTCGGCGAGAATCTCGGTGGGCGCCATCAGCGCCACCTGGTAGCCGGCCTCCAGCGCTTGCAGGGCGGCGAGGGCGGCGACCACGGTCTTGCCGGCGCCGACATCGCCCTGGATCAGCCGCAGCATGGGTTCGTGCTGGCTCATGTCGTAGGCGATTTCATTGCCCACCCGTTGCTGCGCGCCGGTCGGCGGGAAACCCAGGTTGGCCAGGTATTGGGCCGGCAATCGGGTGGCCTTGGGCATGGCCGGTGCTCGCAGCGAGCGCATGCTTTCACGCAGGCGTTGTTGCGACAGTTGATGGGTCAGCAACTCTTCGAATGCCAGTCGATGCTGGGCCCAGTGGTGGCCCAGGGCGAGTTCGTCGACATCGGCATCGGCCGGTGGGTGATGCAGGTAGCGGATGGCGTCGTCCAGCGGCGCCAGTTGATAGTCGCGGGCCAGCTCGCTCGGCAGCCAGTCCGGCAGGCTGCTGGGGCCGAGCAGGGTCAGGGTTTGCTGGCACAGTTGGCGCAAACGCTGTTGGGTCAGGCCTTCGGTGAGCGGGTAGACCGGGGTCAGGGTCTCATCCACCGGCGGCGGTTCGTCACCGGTGATGGCGCGGTACTCCGGATGGTAGATCTCCAGCCCCGAGGCGCCAGGCCTGGCCTCGCCGTAGCAGCGCACGCGGGTGCCGCGTTTCAGGCCTTCCTTTTGCGCGTTGCTGAAATGGTAGAAACGCAGGCTCAAGCCGCCGGTGCCGTCCTGCAGGCGAACGACCAGGCTGCGGCGCCGGCCCATGACCACGTCGGCGCCGCTGACGGTGCCTTCGATGACCGCGTCCTGGCCCGGCCGCAAATGCCCGATGGGCACCACCCGGGTGCGGTCCTGATAGCGCAGCGGCAGGTGGAAGAGCACGTCCTGGAGGTTTTCCAGGCCGACCTTGGCGAGCTTTTCGGCCATGGCTTCGCCGACACCCTTGAGTGCCGTGACCGACACGTGCGACAGCTCCGTCATGGCGAACGCTTAACCTACAGCCGTGGCCGGCTTGGCCACCGAGCAGAGGCGGATCGAGTCGGCGAGGATTTCGATCGCTTTGGGGCGTGGGAAGCTGGCGCGCCAGGCGATGGCCACGGTACGGAACGGCACCGGCGGAGTCAGCGGGCGCACTTCGATCACGCCGGGGGCGTAATGGTGGCTGTCGACGGCCGAGAGCGGCAGGATCGAGATGCCCAGGCCAGAGGCCACCATGTGGCGGATGGTTTCCAGCGAGCTGGACTCGACCGTGGTGTGCTTGGCACCGTCACTGCCCTTGGCCAGGGTCGGACAGGCTTCGAGGACCTGGTCGCGGAAGCAGTGGCCCTCGCCGAGCAGCAGCAGGCTCTTGTCGTTGAGCAGGCTGGCGTCGATGGTGGCTTTCTGGGTCCAGGGGTGCTGGGCCGGCATCAGGACGTAGAAGGGCTCGTCGTAGAGCTGCAGGGTCAGTACGTCGGCTTCGTTGAACGGCAGGGCGATGATGATCGCGTCCAGCTCGCCATTGCGCAGTTTGTCGCGCAACACGTGGGTGAAGTTTTCTTCGATGTACAACGGCATCTGCGGGGCGACCCGGTGCAGTTGTGGAATCAGGTGTGGGAACAGGTACGGGCCGACGGTGTAGATCGCCCCGACCTTGAGCGGCGCGGTCAGTTGGTTCTTGCCGGCCTGGGCCAGTTCACGGATACCCTGGGCCTGCTCGAGGACCTTCTGCGCCTGGGCGACGATGCCCTCGCCGACCGGGGTCAAGCGCACCGCGCTTTTGCTGCGCTCGAAAATCAGCACACCGAGTTCGTCTTCAAGCTTTTTCACGCCCACCGACAGGGTCGGTTGACTGACGTGGCAGCGTTCAGCCGCGTGGCCGAAATGCTGTTCTTGGGCGAGGGTAACGATGTAGCGTAATTCTGTGAGGGTCATAGCGGGCGTCCATGAAGTTGCGAGCCAAGCATACCGGCTGCAATCGATAGGCGCACGTTATCAGACTGAGTGTGTCGAGTGACACAAGGCAATGCATCTTTGCCGTTGCCGGATATGCAGAAGGCACCTTTCGGTGCCTTCCAGGTAGGGCATTGTGTGGCTTACCGCCGCTTCTTCTCCAGCGAGTACACAAACGGTGCGACGATTTCGATCGAGCCGTTGTTGAGCATATCGGCTGGCGGCTTGGGCAGGGGCTGGGCACGGCGGATCATTTCCAGGGTGGCCCGGTCCAGATCGGCGTTGCCGGAGCGTCCTACCAGCTCGTAGGACAACACCTTGCCTTCGGCGTCGACCACAAACCGCAGACGGTTCAAGCCTTCCTTGCCGCGTGCCTGGGCGCCTGGCGGGTACTTCTTGTACTTCTGCAGGTGCGCCAGCAACGTGCCTTGCCAACTGGCCTTGGCGGCATTTTGTGCTGCCGTCGGGCCGGGGTTGGGCTGTGCCGATTTGGCGGGCGGTGCGGTGCTTGGCTGGGCCTCGGACGGTGGCGTGTCCGAAGGTTTTTCCTTCACCGGCTCAGGCTTTTTCTCTACCGGCTTGGGCGGCTGAGGCTTGGGCTTGGGTTTAGGCTTGGGCACCGAGATGGTCGGTTTTGGCGCTTCGGCCAATTTCGGCAACGGCAGTTCTTCTACCGGTGTCGGCGGTTGGGGTGGCGTTACGACCTTGGGCGGTGCCGGTTGTGGTGGCGCCGGAACAGGCGCCAACTCGACCAGCATCGCCATCGGCGGCAGCGTGACGGGGGGCGAGGACTTCCAGTTGAGCGCGAGGATTACCGCGACCGCGTGGACGCCAAGCACCACCGCCAGGCTAGCGCTGTAACGCGTCAGCTTTTGGCGCGTCGTGATCATTTTTTGGCTGCCGTCTCAAGTCCGACCAGGCCGACCTTCAGGTAACCGGCTGCCCGCAGGGCATCCATTACGTGCATCAGGTCGCCATAGTCCACGCCTTTGTCGGCCTGGAAGAAGATGGTGGTGTCTTTCTTGCCCTGGGTGCGAGCATCGAGGGTCGCGCCGAGGGTCTCGGCCTTGACCTCGTCTTCGCCCAGGTACAGCCGTTGATCGGCCTTGACGCTGAGGAACACCGGCTTCTCCGGCCGCGGCGCCGGCTTGGCGCTCGAGGCGGGCAGGTCAACTTTGATGTCCACGGTGGCCAGCGGGGCCGCCACCATGAAGATGATCAGCAGCACCAGCATCACGTCGATGAACGGCGTGACGTTGATTTCGTGGTTCTCGGCGAGGTCGTCGCTCGCGCCTTCCTTCAAATGCAAGCCCATGGCTGATTACCCTACTTTGACCATATGCGGCTGCGAGGAGCGCTCGCTTGGCAGGTGATCGAGGTCACGGCTGACCAGCAGCAGGACTTCAGCGGAGGCATCGGAGACCTGAGCCTTGTAGCCGGCGATGGAGCGGGCGAAGACGTTGTAGATGACCACGGCAGGAATTGCCGCGACCAGGCCCAGCGCGGTTGCCAGCAAGGCTTCGGCAATGCCCGGCGCGACCACGGCGAGGTTGGTGGTCTGGGTCTTGGCGATGCCGATGAAGCTGTTCATGATGCCCCACACGGTACCGAACAGGCCGACGAAGGGCGCGGTGGAACCGATGGTCGCCAGCACGCCGGTGCCGTTGCTCATGTTGCGACCGCAGGCTGCGACCAGGCGCTCCAGGCGGAAGCTGACACGTTCCTTGATGCCTTCCTTTTCACGGCTGTTGGCCGACAGGCGCATCTCTTCGAGGGCATCGTGGACCAGCAGGTTGGCGAGGGTCCCGGCCTTGGTGGCGGTCGCGCTGGCTTCCTTGAGGGTGGTGGCCTTCTTCAGGTGAGTGATTTCACTGCGCAGGCGACGCTTGGCAGCCATCAGCTCGAAGCCCTTGGCGATCCAGATGGTCCAGGTGATGATCGAGGCAATGGCCAGGCCGATCATCACGATTTTCACGATGATGTCGGCGTTCTGGTACATGCCCCACGGCGACAGGTCATGGGCCATGCCCAGGGTGTTGTCGGCTTCCAGGACTTCAGGTTCGTCAGCGGCGGCCAGTGCCGGGTCGGTGGCGATCGAGGTCACGGCTGGCGCTGCGGGGTCGGCGTCAGCGGCCGGTGCAGGTGCAGGTGCAGGTGCAGGTGCAGGTGCTACTGCTGCGGCGGGCGCGGTGGTGGAGGTCGGCTCATCGGCGAACGCTGCGGTGGGGGCCAGCAGGAGACTGAACACCAGTGCGGTTACGGCGCCGAGGGCGCGCAGCGGGCGGATGGGTGTGGTTGGCGAAGCGGAGAGTGGATTGCGTGTCATGCTGGCCGGACCTGAGAGAAAAAGAGGGTTAATGTCCTTCCAGGCCTCGTGGGGCCGAGAACAAAGTGGCGGGCATTATTGCAATTAATTCTTGTTAACAGAAGCAATAGCCTCTCTTTTTTTCTTCTATTGCTAGCCGCTCGTCCATTGCCGAGGCTAGTCTGTGCCTTTATCAGGGGAGAGAGTTGATGCCCGCGCCTAGTGTTTTGATCGCCGGTTGTGGTGATGTCGGCGGCCGTCTGGCCGTGCAATTGCTGGACAAAGGCTGGCAGGTCTACGGTCTGCGCCGCACCGTTGCCCACTTGCCGGCGGGGGTGATCGGGGTGGCTGGCGATCTGTTCAACGAAGACTGCCCGCAGACCTGGCCCGTCGGCGCAGTGGACTACCTGGTGTATTGCGCGGCGGCCACCGATCACGATGAGGCGGGGTATCGCGCGGCTTATGTGCAGGGCCTGCAGCATGTGCTGGGCTGGCTGAACGACTACGGCCAGGTGCCCGATCGCTTGTTGTTTGTCTCCAGCAGCAGCGTCTACGAGCAGCAGGATGGTGGCTGGGTAGATGAAACCTCCCAAGCCTTGGCCTCGGCCTATTCCGGGCGGGTGATGCTGGAGGCCGAGCAGGTCGCACTGGGCAGCGGCATTCCGGCCAGCGTGGTGCGCTTGACCGGCATCTATGGTCCTGGCCGTGAGTGGTTGCTGACCCAGGTGCGTCGTGGCTATCGCGTGGCCATTGACCCGCCGTTGTACGGCAACCGGATTCACGCCGACGACGCAGCCGGGTTGCTGGCGTTCCTGCTCAATGCCAACCACCAGGGTGTAGCGCTGGATGACTGCTACATTGGCGTCGACGATGCGCCGGCCCCGCTGGCAGAGGTGGTGACGTGGCTGCGCGAATACCTGGGGGTGACGGAATGGGCTGAGGACGCCAGCGTGCGGCGTACCGGCAGCAAACGCTGCAGCAATGCGCGCGCCAAGGCATTGGGCTGGGCGCCGCAGTACCCAAGCTATCGTGAAGGTTACGGGGCGATTCTGGCAGGCAAAGCCTGATAGGGGGCTCCGGCTGCTCGCGATGCACGTCAACGATTACGCGTACTGCCGGAATCTATGCGTTGACCTTGAGTTCATCGCGAGCGGTCTCGCGCCCACAGTTACCTGGCGGATTACTGCTTTTCCAGGGTCCATTGGCGGGTGCCCGGGGAGAATGACGGCACTTCGTCGGCCTGTGCGCCGTTGACTGCCTGGAAAATCTCCATGTCTTCGCCCTTGCGGGTGAAGATCCACGGGTTGCCTTGGCCGTTGAGTTGCAGCCACATGGTGTCATTGCCACCGCTCATGGACGCACAATCGCCGGCCAGGCACAGGGCATAGCGATCGGCACCCGGCAGGCCCGACACCGAACCGTCGGCCTGGAACTGCACAGTGTTGCCTTCGCCTGGGCCGTTGACGATCTTCCAACCACCGCCCAGGTAGGCCGAATAGAGTGCGCGCTCGAAGCTGGCACCCAGCGGGGCTCCCGCGGGAACGGCTTCCTTGGGCTGGTCAAACACCTGCTCTGGCTCGTTGTCGTTGGCCACTTGCTGCAGTTGCTTGCCGTCGCGTTTCAGTTCGCTGCCGGAGCTGCCGTACACCTCGATTTTCCAGGTGCCGGATTGCTCGCCGAGGATCTTGCCTTCGATGTTTTCGAAGCCGTTGGTGTAGCGCGCCTGGCTGGCCTTGGTGTTGACGTCCCATTCCAGGTTCGGGCCATTGGCTTGCAGGGCTTCACGCAACGGAACACCCTTGGCTGCGGCGTCGATCGCCGCCTGGTTGATCCAGGTGCCGCTGATGTCGCGGTCGGCAGGGTCACTGGCACAGCCGCCGAGCAGCACCGCAAGCAACGAGAGAGCTAGCGCTTTGCGCATGAGGAAATCCTTAGGGAGCGGGGCCGGCGTTACCTGTCAGGTAACGCCGCGCGTGTTACTCGATGACCAGAATGGCGTCCATTTCAACCTGGGAGCCCTTTGGCAGGGCAGCGACACCGATGGCCGCGCGAGCAGGGTAAGGCTGGTCGAAGTACTTGCCCATGATTTCGTTGACCTTGGCGAAGTGGCTCAGGTCGGTGAGGAAGATGTTCAGCTTGACGATGTCCTTGAACGAACCGCCAGCTGCTTCTGCAACGGCCTTGAGGTTCTCGAACACCTGGACGGTCTGGGCTTCAAAGCCTTCCACCAGTTCCATGGTTTTTGGATCGAGGGGGATCTGGCCGGACATGTAGACGGTGTTGCCGGCCTTGATCGCCTGGGAGTAAGTGCCGATTGCGGCTGGGGCCTTGTCGCTGGTGATAACTGTCTTGGTCATTGATGACTCCTTGTAATGGCTTGGCTACGTTGGCGAGCTATGCACGCATGCGGGTGATGCGGATCACTCCGGTCAGTGCGCGCAGTTTCTTGATCACGCGGGCCAGGTGCACGCGGTCGTGCACGCTGACCACCAGTTGAACCACGCTGATGCGACCATCGCGTTCGTCCATGCTGATTTTCTCGATGTTGCCGTCGGCGGCATTGACGCTGCTGGCCAACAGGGCGATCAGGCCGCGCTGGTGTTCCAGTTCGACGCGCAACTCGACGTTGAATTCGCCGGTGACATCCTTGGCCCATGACAGCTGGATGCATTTTTCCGGGTTGTGGCGGATTTCGCTGATGTTGCGGCAGTTGTCCAGGTGCACAACCATGCCTTTGCCCGCGGACAGGTGGCCGACAATCGGGTCGCCAGGAATCGGCGTGCAGCACTTGGCGTAGCTGAGCACCAGGCCTTCGGTACCGCGGATCGCCAGCGGACCTTCCGGGCTTGGCAGTTGTTCGCCTTCGCCCAGCAGGCGGCGGGCCACGACATAGGCCATGCGGTTGCCCAGGCCGATGTCTTCGAGCAGGTCTTCGATCAGTTCGAGGCGGTACTCGGCGAGCATTGCCTTGACCCGCTCGGCCGGGATTTTTTCCAGCGAGCTGTCAAACCCATTGAGCACCTTGTTCAGCAGGCGTTCGCCGAGGCTGATGGACTCGGAACGGCGTTGCAGCTTCAGGGCATGGCGGATGTGGGTGCGCGCCTTGCCGGTGACCACAAAGTTGAGCCAGGCGGGGTTTGGTCGGGCGCCCGGGGCGCTGACGATCTCGACCGTGGAGCCGCTCTGCAGGGGCTCGGACAGCGGCGCCAGGCGACGGTTGATCCTGCAGGCGATGCAGCTGTTGCCGACGTCGGTGTGCACTGCGTAGGCGAAGTCGACTGCCGTGGAGCCTTTGGGCAGCTCCATGATCCGGCCTTTGGGCGTGAACACGTAGACCTCGTCCGGGAACAGGTCGATCTTCACGCTTTCAATGAACTCCAGTGAGTTGCCGGCGCGTTGCTGCATTTCCAGCACGCCCTTGACCCACTGGCGGGCGCGGGCATGGGTGCCTTTGGGCTGCTCGTCACCGCTGGATTTGTACAGCCAATGGGCCGCGATGCCGTTGTTGGCCATCTCTTCCATTTCGCGGGTACGGATCTGGATCTCGATCGGTACACCGTGCATGCCGAACAGGGTGGTGTGCAGCGACTGGTAGCCGTTGGCCTTGGGGATTGCGATGTAGTCCTTGAAGCGTCCCGGCAGCGGTTTGTACAAATTATGTACAGCGCCTAGCACGCGGTAGCAAGTGTCGACCTTGTCGACGATGATCCGGAACGCATAGACGTCCATGATCTCGTTGAAGGCCCGACGTTTGCCGCGCATTTTTTTGTAGATGCCGTAGAGGTGTTTCTGCCGGCCGCTGACTTCGCCCTGGATTTCATCGATGGCCAGGCAGTGGCTCAAGGACTCTTCGATCTTGTTGACGATTTCCTTGCGGTTGCCCCGGGCGCGCTTGACGGCCTGGTTGATCCGCGCGGAGCGCATCGGGTGCATGGCCTTGAAGCCAAGGTCTTCGAATTCTATGCGGATGGCGTGCATGCCCAGTCGGTTGGCGATGGGCGCATAGATTTCCAGGGTTTCCTTGGCGATACGCCGGCGCTTTTCACCGGACAGCACTTCCAGCGTGCGCATGTTGTGCAGGCGGTCGGCCAGCTTGACCAGGATCACGCGGATGTCGCGGGCCATGGCCATGGCCATTTTCTGGAAGTTTTCGGCTTGGGCTTCGGCCTTGGTCTCGAAGTTCATCTGGGTCAGTTTGCTGACCCCGTCGACCAGTTCGGCCACGGTTTCGCCGAACTGCGCTTGCAACGCTTCCTTGGCGATCCCGGTGTCTTCGATCACGTCATGCAGCATCGCCGCCATCAGGCTCTGATGGTCCATGTGCATGTCGGCAAGAATATTCGCCACTGCAAGAGGGTGCGTGACGTACGCCTCGCCGCTGCGGCGGCGTTGGCCGTCGTGGGCTTGTTCGGCGTAGAAATACGCTCGGCGGACCAGGTTGACCTGGTCATTGCCGAGGTAGGTCGATAAGCGATCGGCGAGGGCGTCTATGCTCGGCATGATGACTCCTGCCGATGGCTGTGATCCCGCGCCGTGCTACGTCGACCAGGCATAGGCTTAGACGGCCTCGTTGGACTCGTCCTCGAACGCTGCGAACAGCGGTTCGTCTTCGACGATTTCAGCATTGGCGATGAACTCGTAGCTCATCAGGCCTTCGGCGATTTCACGCAGGGCGACAACGGTAGGCTTGTCGTTTTCCCACTGGACCAGTGGCTCTTTGCCGCCGGTGGCCAGTTGACGGGCACGCTTGGTAGAGAGCATGACCAGCTCAAAGCGGTTTTCCACGTGTTCTAGGCAGTCTTCAACGGTTACGCGGGCCATGGTATTCCTCGGAGCGAATGCAATATGCGCGCTGCCCGGTTGGGCGAGCGGACTGAACAGTTTAAAAAATCACCAGCGATTAGGGAAGCGCTGATTTTTTAACCAAGCTCTTCAACGCGCTGCAAGTGCCAATGTAAAGCCCTTGCAGCGGTTTTGGGAAGTGCTGTTTAACCGAGCAATTCGGCCAGAAGTTTTCCGTGAAGCTGCTGCTGGCGCTTCTGATGTAGCTGATTGGCGCGAAAAATCGCCTGCAAATCGTGCAAGGCGTGGGCGAAATCGTCGTTGATGATCAGGTAGTCATAGTCGACGTAGTGGCTCATTTCACTGACGGCTTCGCGCATCCGGCCGTCGATGATCTCGTCGCTGTCCTGGCCGCGATTGGTCAAGCGCTGGTGCAAGGCCTGCAGGGACGGCGGCAGGATGAAGATCGAGCGGGCCTGCGGCATCAATTTGCGCACTTGCTCGGCGCCTTGCCAGTCGATTTCCAGGATCAGGTCATGGCCTTCATCCAGGGTCTGCTGCAGGTGGCTTTGCGAGGTGCCGTAGAGGTTGCCGAACACCTCGGCGCGCTCGAGGAAGTCGCCGTGCTCGATCATCTTCACGAACTCGCTGCGCTCGACGAAGTGATAGTTCACCCCGTTCACTTCCCCGGGCCGCATGGTGCGGGTGGTGTGGGAGACCGAGACGCGGATCCGCTGGTCGGCGTCCGTCAGGGCCTTGACCAGGCTGCTCTTGCCTGCGCCCGAGGGGGCGGAAATGATGTACAGGGTGCCGGTGCTGTGGGTCATGTCAGGGTTGCCTTACTCAATGTTCTGCACTTGTTCGCGCATTTGCTCGATCAACACTTTGAGGTTGACCGCAGCCTGGGTGCTGCGCGGGTCGAAGGCTTTGGAGCCCAGGGTGTTGGCTTCGCGGTTGAGCTCCTGCATCAGGAAGTCCAGGCGCCGGCCGGCGGCGCCGCCGGACTTGAGGACGCGGCGGACTTCAATGATGTGGGTGCTCAGGCGGTCCAGTTCTTCGGCGACGTCACTCTTTTGCGCGAGCATGACCATTTCCTGCTCCAGGCGCTGCGGATCGAGTTCGGCCTGCATGTCGGCAAAGCGGTCGAGGACTTTCTGGCGCTGGGTGGCGAGCATCTGCGGGACCAGCTCACGCAAGGTCACGACGTCTTCTTCAATGGCGCTCAGGCGCTCGTTGATCAGCCGCGCCAGCTCCGCGCCTTCGCGTTCGCGGCCGGCCTTGAGCTCCTTGAGGCCCTGGTTGAATAGTGCCAGCGCCTCGGCATTGAGCGCTTGCGGGTCGCTGGCGTCAGCCACCAGGACCCCAGGCCAGGCCAGCACTTCCAGCGGGTTGAGTGCCGCAGGATTGCTGATCAGGCTGGCAATGGTTTCGGCGGCGGCGATCAGTTGCGCGGCGCGCTCGCGGTCAACCTGCAGCGCCTTGCCGGCGGTTTCTTCGGTAAAGCGCAGGGTGCACTCGAGCTTGCCGCGCGACAGGCCCTGGCGCAGTGCCTCGCGCACATTGCCTTCGAGGTCGCGAAAGGACTCCGGCAGGCGCAGATGCGGTTCCAGGTAGCGGCTGTTGACTGAGCGCAGCTCCCAGCTCAGGGTGCCCTGGCTGCCGGCTTTTTCGACGCGGGCAAAGGCGGTCATGCTGTGCACCATGGCGGTACCTCGCGATTCAGGTCGCCAGCGAACCTCGGGGTTCGGCGGACCTGCTTGAATGAATTAAAGCCCGCAGGCAACAAAGGCGCAGGATTGTAGCGCAGTGCAGGGGGTGCTCCCAAACGAGGCGTGCGACAAAGCGCTGCAGCTCGTCGCGGCGTGCGCTGCAGAGCCTTCGCTCGTCGCCAGTTTTTTTTAGAAGTGCCCAGGCGTGCCCGGCCGCCCTATAATGCTCGGCAGATTTCCGTCCTCCGTACAGGTATCCCCTATGAAACGTCCAAGTGGTCGCGCTGCCGATCAGCTTCGCTCGATCCGCATCACCCGCAACTACACCAAACACGCCGAGGGATCTGTACTGGTCGAGTTCGGTGATACCAAGGTGATCTGCACCGTCAGCGTCGAGAACGGCGTACCGCGCTTCCTCAAGGGCCAGGGCCAGGGCTGGCTGACCGCCGAATACGGCATGCTGCCGCGCGCCACCGGCGAGCGTAACCAACGCGAAGCGAGCCGTGGCAAGCAAGGCGGCCGCACCCTGGAAATCCAGCGCCTGATCGGCCGCTCCCTGCGCGCTGCGCTGGATATGTCCAAGCTGGGCGATGTGACCCTGTACGTCGATTGCGACGTGATCCAGGCCGACGGCGGAACCCGTACTGCCTCGATCACCGGCGCCATGGTGGCCTTGGTCGATGCCTTGAAAGTGATCAAGAAGCGTGGCGGCCTGAAAGGCGGCGACCCGCTCAAGCAAATGATCGCCGCTGTGTCGGTGGGCATGTACCAGGGCGAGCCAGTGCTGGACCTGGACTACCTGGAAGATTCGGCGGCCGAGACTGACCTGAACGTGGTCATGACCAGCACCGGTGGTTTCATCGAAGTGCAGGGCACCGCCGAAGGCGCACCGTTCCAGCCTGAAGAGCTGACGGCGATGCTGGAGTTGGCGAAAAAAGGCATGGCCGAGATTTTCGACCTGCAACAGGCTGCGCTGGCTGACTGAGTGTTCCGGTCGCCAGAAAGGAGAGTGTCATGAGTGATGAGCAACTGCCGCTGCCCGTGCCGAGCCGTGAGGTTCGCCAGTGGGCGATGTTCTGTCATCTCTCGGCCTTGCTGGGGATCTGGTTGCCTTTCGGCTCGCTGATCGGCCCGCTGATCTTGTGGCAGATGAAGCGTGAGGTGGACCCGTTCATCGACGATCAGGGCAAGGAGGCGCTGAATTTCCAGATCAGCGTGGCCATTGCCTCGGTCATCTGCCTGCTGTTGATGGTGGTGGTGATCGGGTTCTTCCTGTTTGCCCTGCTGGCCATTGGTGCGTTGGTGCTGACCATCATTGCCGGGGTCAAGGCCAATGAAGGGCAGGTGTATCGATACCCATTCACCTGGCGGTTGATTAAGTAATAACCAGATGAATTTCCTGTAGGAGCGGGCTTGCCCGCGATAGCGATCTGGCAGGCAGCGCATGGGCTGAATGTCATGGCCTCATCGCGGGCAAGCCCGCTCCCACAAAAAAACCGACATCGCTGTCGGTTTTTTTGTGTCTGCGAAACGACGCCTAGATGGTCAGCGTCCAATCGTAGTCCACGATCAGCGGTGCATGCTGCGAGAACCGCGGTTGACGTGGCAAGCGCGCACTGCGAACAAAGCGGCGCAGGCCCGGGGTCAACAGCTGGTAGTCGAAGCGCCAGCCCAGGTTGAGCATCTCAGCCTGTTCGTTATCCGGCCACCAGCTGTACTGGTCGCCTTCACGGCTGACTTCGCGCAGGGCGTCGACATAACCCATGTTGCCGACAATCTCGTCCATCCAGGCACGTTCAGGTGCGAGGAATCCCGGGGATTGCTGGCTGTCGCGCCAGTTCTTGATATCCAGCTTCTGTTGCGCCACGTACAGCGAGCCACAATAAATGTACTCGCGCCGCTTGCGTCGCTGTTTATCCAGGTAACGGGCGAAATCGTCCATTAGCTTGAACTTCTGGTTCAAGTCTTCATCGCCGTTCTGCCCCGAAGGGAGCAGCAAGGTCGCGATGCTGACCTTGTCGAAATCGGCTTGCAGGTAGCGCCCGTAGCGGTCGGCCGTCTCGAAACCGAGACCGCTGATGACAGCCTTCGGTTGCAGCCGCGAATACAAAGCCACGCCACCTTGGGCGGGGACTTCGGCATCGCAGGCATAAAGGAAGTAGCCATCCAGTTGGAAGGCTGGATCGTCCAGTTCAAAGGCGGAGGCGCGGGTGTCCTGCAGGCAGATGACGTCGGCATTCTGGGCTTGCAGCCAACTGAGCAAACCGCGCTCGACTGCCGCCTGAATACCATTGACGTTCACACTGATGATCCGCATAAATGGCCCCAAAAATCGCGTGCGTGTATGATACACGGCGTCAAGCTAATTAGCTAAATCCGTGGTATTTGGGGTTTTTTACATGCAAGCGTATCAGCGCGATTTCATTCGTTTTGCCATCGATCGCGGCGTTTTGCGCTTCGGTGAGTTCACCCTGAAGTCCGGGCGCACCAGTCCTTACTTCTTTAATGCCGGCCTGTTCAACTCCGGCAGCGCCCTGGCGCAGTTGGGGCGCTTCTATGCGGCGGCCATCGCCGAGAGCGGTATTGCTTTCGACGTGCTGTTCGGCCCGGCGTACAAGGGCATCCCGTTGGCGGCGACCACTGCCGTGGCCCTGGCCGAGCACCACGACCGTGACCTGCCATGGTGCTTCAACCGCAAGGAGGCCAAGGCCCACGGCGAGGGCGGTAGCCTGGTGGGTGCGCCGCTGACCGGCGACGTGCTGATCATCGACGACGTGATCACCGCGGGCACCGCAATCCGTGAAGTGATGCAGATCATCGCTTCCCAGGACGGCGCCAAGGCCGCTGGCGTGTTGATCGCCCTCAACCGTCAGGAGCGTGGCAATGGCGAGTTGTCGGCGATCCAGGAAGTGGAACGTGACTTCGGGATTCCGGTGATCAGCATTGTTTCGCTGAATCAGGTCCTGGAGTTCCTGGCCGACGATCCACAGCTCAAGCAGCATCTGCCAGCGGTAGAAGCCTACCGCGCGCAGTTCGGCGTGTAACCGCAGCCGGACAAAAAAAGACCCCGCTCAGCCTGGCTGAGCGGGGTCTTTTTGCAGGTGCCCGCGCTTATGGGCGCTTGCGATTGCTGATCAGGGTGCCCACACCGGTATCGGTGAAGATTTCCAGCAGGATCGCATTGGGTACCCGGCCATCAATGATCAGCGAGCTACCCACACCGCCCTGTACCGCTTCCAGTGCGCAACGGATCTTCGGCAGCATGCCACCGTAGATGGTGCCGTCGGCGATCAGTTCGTCGACCTGTTGGGTCGTCAGGCCCGTCAGCACGGTGCCTGACTTGTCCATCAGGCCGGCAATGTTGGTCAGCAGCATCAGCTTCTCAGCCTTCAGCGCTTCGGCCACTTTACCGGCTACCAGGTCGGCGTTGATGTTGTACGACTCACCGTTGGCCCCCACGCCGATCGGCGCGATCACCGGAATGAAATCACCCTTGACCAGCAGGTTGAGCAGGTCGGTGTTGATCCCGACCACTTCGCCCACTTGCCCGATGTCGATGATTTCCGGCTGGGTCATCTCCGGTGTCTGGCGGGTCACGGTGAGCTTCTTCGCGCGAATCAGCTCGGCGTCCTTGCCGGTCAGGCCGATGGCGCTGCCGCCATGGCGGTTGATCAGGTTGACGATGTCCTTGTTGACCTGGCCGCCGAGGACCATCTCCACCACGTCCATGGTCTGGGCATCCGTCACGCGCATGCCGTCGATGAAATGACTCTCGATCGACAGGCGCTTGAGCAGGTCGCCGATTTGCGGGCCTCCACCGTGTACCACCACCGGGTTGATGCCCACGGCTTTCATCATCACGATGTCGCGGGCAAAGCCGGTCTTCAGCTCCTCGCTTTCCATCGCGTTGCCGCCGTATTTGATCACCAGCGTCTTGCCGACATAGCGGCGAATGTAAGGCAGCGCTTCGGACAGGACCTTGGCGGTGTTGGCGGCGGCTTCGCGTTCGAGGGTCATTCAGGGCTCCGGCACTTGTGATAAAGGCGCTTCAAATAATCAAAACGGGAGTTGGAGGTCAGGTGCAACACGTTTCAGTTGGGTGTGGAACACGTCCTTGATGCGCTGCAGCTCAGGCTCATCGTCGGCCTCGAATCGCAGCACCAGCACCGGTGTCGTGTTGGAGGCGCGAACCAGGCCCCAGCCTTTTGCGTAGTCGACCCGCACGCCGTCGATGGTGGTCAGGTCGGCGCCGTCGCCCCACTGTGCGTCGTGCAGTGCATCAATGATGCTGAATTTGCTCTCTTCGGTCACATGGATATTGATTTCTGGCGTAGAAATATCGTTCGGGAAGGTCTCGAACAGCTCCTGAGCCGTGGATTGCTCCTGGCTGAGGATCTCCAGCAGGCGAGCGGCGCTGTAAATGCCGTCGTCGAAACCGAACCAGCGCTCCTTGAAGAAGATATGTCCGCTCATTTCGCCAGCGAGCAGGGCGCCGGTCTGCTTCATTTTTTTCTTGATCAGCGAGTGACCGGTTTTCCACATCAGTGGCCGACCGCCATATTCCTTGATCAGCGGGGTCAGGCGGCGGGTGCATTTGACGTCGAAGATGATCTCGGCGTCCGGGTTGCGTGCTACCACGTCCTTGGCAAACAGCATCAGCAGGCGGTCCGGGAACACGATATCGCCGGTGTTGGTCACCACGCCGACACGGTCGCCGTCACCGTCGAAGGCCAGGCCCAGGTCGGCGTTGGTTTGCTTGACCTTGGCGATCAGGTCCACCAGGTTTTCCGGTTTGCCCGGGTCCGGGTGGTGGTTGGGGAAGTTGCCGTCGACTTCGCAGAACAGCGGGATCACTTCGCAATTCAGGGCTTCGATCAGCTGTGGGGCAATGACGCCGGCAGCGCCGTTACCGCAGTCGACCACCACTTTCAGGCGGCGTGCGAGCTTGATGTCCTGGACAATCTGGGTGCTGTAGCGATCGAGAATCTCGACCTTGGTGATGCTGCCTTCGCCGCTGGTCAGATTGTTGCTTTTCAGCCGCTCATGCAGAGCCTGAATCTGTTCGTTGGCCAGGGTGTCGCCAGCAATCACGATCTTGAAGCCGTTGTAGTCCGATGGGTTGTGGCTGCCAGTGAGCATCACCCCTGACTTGCCCGCGAGGACGTTGGCGGCGTAGTACAACGCCGGGGTTGGCACCAGGCCAACGTCGCTGACATGGCACCCGGCGTCGGCCAGGCCCTGGATCAGTTGCTCGACCAGTTCCGGACCGGACAGGCGGCCGTCACGACCGACACTGATGTTCGGCTCATCCTGGGCCAGGGTCTGGGCGCCGATGGCGCGGCCGATCCAGTAAGCGGTTTCGGCGGTCAGGGTCTGTGGGACCACCCCCCGAATGTCGTACGCGCGAAAGATGCTGTCGGGAAATGTGGGGGCGACGCGGGTTGTGTTGCTCATCACTGGGGTTGCTCCAACTCAAAGGTTGCTGGACGGGCCGACGAGAGGTTCGTCGACGGGTTCAAACTGAAGGGTTTGACGGCGTTTTCGGTACAGAGTTCGTGGTGCACAAGTGCCATGCCCTAGGGCTGGCGCCTGTGCGGTCGTCTGTGGCCTTGAATTCGCTCGCCAGTTCCCGCAATTGGCGTCTGCGCAAGGTTCATCCTGAAATGCAAAG
Source organism: Pseudomonas sp. RA_35y_Pfl2_P32 (assembly GCF_963970735.1). Taxonomy (NCBI): domain Bacteria; kingdom Pseudomonadati; phylum Pseudomonadota; class Gammaproteobacteria; order Pseudomonadales; family Pseudomonadaceae; genus Pseudomonas; species Pseudomonas sp. RA_35y_Pfl2_P32. Next base: position 103,628 of record NZ_CAXAQF010000008.1, on the reverse strand, counting down.
CATAGTGCCAGGACCGGGTAGGGCACCCGGTCCTGGCACCGGTGTTATCAATGGCTACCGGAATGGCCGAAGCCACCTGTGCCACGTTGGGTTTCGTCAAACTCTTCGACCAGTTCGAAGTGGGCTTGTACCACCGGCACCAGCACCAGTTGGGCCAGGCGCTCGCCGACCTCAATCTTGAATTCGCTCTGGCCGCGGTTCCAGCAGGACACCATCAGCGGGCCCTGGTAGTCGGAGTCGATCAGGCCGACCAGGTTGCCCAGCACGATCCCGTGCTTATGGCCCAGGCCCGAGCGCGGCAGAATCAGTGCGGCCAGGCCAGGATCGCCGATGTACACCGACAGGCCGGTAGGAATCAGCAGGGTTTCGCCGGGCTGGATAACGGTGTCCTGTTCCAGCATGGCCCGCAGGTCGAGGCCGGCGGAACCGGGTGTGGCGTACTGGGGCAGCGGAAACTCACTGCCGATGCGTGGGTCGAGGATCTTGGCTTGCAAAGCGTGCATACGAATTAAACCTGGTTCAGACGTTCGGCGATAAAAGTGATCAGTTGGCGGGCAATCTTGCCCTTGCTGGTCTGGGCGAAAAGGGTAGCGTGCAACTCGCGGTCGATCACGCTGCAGGCGTTTTCCTCGCTGTTGAAGCCAATGCTGGGGTTGGCCACGTCGTTGGCGACGATCAGGTCGAGGTTCTTGTCCTTGAGCTTGCGTGCGGCGTAATCGAGCAGGTGTTCGGTTTCGGCGGCGAACCCGACGCTGAATGGACGGTCCGGTCGGGTGGCAATGGTGGCCAGAATGTCTGGATTGCGCACCATTTGCAGGACGAAGCCGTCGCCAGTCGTAGGGTCTTTCTTGAGTTTTTGCGGGGCGACGACTTCCGGGCGGTAGTCCGCAACCGCAGCGGACGCGATGAACAGGTCGCAAGGGATCGCGGCTTCGCAGGCGGCCAGCATGTCGCGGGCGCTGACCACGTCGATGCGCGTCACCCGGTCCGGGGTCGGCAGGTGCACCGGGCCGGTGATCAGGGTCACGCGGGCGCCTGCTTCCACCGCGGCTTCGGCCAGGGCAAAGCCCATTTTTCCGGAGCTGTGGTTGGTGATATAGCGCACCGGGTCGATGTTTTCCTGGGTCGGACCGGCAGTGATCAGCACGTGCCGACCAGTCAGCGCCTGGCGCTGGAAACAATCGGCGGCGCACTGGGCCAGGTCATCGGCCTCCATCATGCGGCCCATGCCGACGTCGCCGCAGGCCTGGCTGCCCGACGCCGGGCCGAAGACCTTGAAGCCGCGGCTCTCGAGCAGTTGGGTATTGGCCTGGGTAGCCGGGTCGCGCCACATGGCCTGGTTCATGGCCGGGGCCAGGGCCACGGTGGCGTCGGTGGCCAGCACCAGGGTGGTCAGCAGGTCGTTGGCAATGCCTTGGGCCAGGCGGGCGATCAGGTCCGCGGTGGCAGGGGCGATCAGCACCAGGTCAGCCCACTTGGCGAGCTCGATGTGGCCCATCGCGGCTTCGGCCGCAGGGTCCAGCAGGTCCAGGTGCACCGGGTGCCCGGAGAGGGCCTGCATGGTCAGCGGGGTGATGAACTCGCTGCCGCCGCGGGTCATGACCACGCGCACTTCGGCGCCCTGGTCGATCAGGCGGCGAACCAGTTCGGCGCTCTTGTAGGCAGCAATGCCGCCGCCGACGCCCAGAACGATGCGTTTCCGATACAGCCGCTGCATAGGTCTGCCTTTCAATTCGTTGGTGACATACGTGGCGAAACCCGCTCCCCAGGGAACAATCGCCCGCAAAAAAGATGGGCTACGATATCACAGCGACCGCTACGGAACAGCGGCGCCCATCGACAGGGAGGTGCTATGAGCATTCGAGATTGGCCGACGACGGAGCGGCCGCGGGAGAAACTTCTGGAGCAGGGTTCGGCGAGCCTGTCGGACGCCGAATTGCAGGCGATCTTTCTGCGCACCGGCGTCGCCGGGAAAAGCGCGGTCGACCTGGCCCGGCACCTGCTGCTGCGATTCGGCAGCTTGCGTAACCTGCTGGAGGCGGACCAGCAAGCATTCGGTAGCCAGTTAGGGCTGGGGCCGGCGAAATTCGCCCAGTTGCAGGCGGTGCTGGAGATGGCGCGCCGGCATCTGGCCGAGCACCTGCGCCAGGCATCCGTACTCAAGAGCCCGATCGAGGTGCGCAACTACCTCAAGGCCATGCTGCGGCATGAACCCCACGAGGTGTTTGCCTGTCTGTTCCTCGATTCCCGGCATCGGGTCCTGGCGTTCGAGATCCTGTTTCGAGGCTCGATCGACACCACCAGCGTCCACCCGCGCCAGGTGGTCAAGCGCGCCCTGGCGCACAACGCGGCGGCGCTGATCCTGTGCCACAACCACCCCTCGGGAAACGCCGAGCCGAGCCCGGCCGACCGGGTGCTGACCAAGCGCCTGCAGGAGGCGATGGAGTTGGTCGATGTGCGAGTGCTCGACCATTTCATCGTCGGTGACGGTGACCCATTGTCGATGGCCGAGTATGGGTGGATATGAGAGGAGCAGCGGCAAGTTGCAAGCGGCAAGCCTTGAGCAGGACGCGGACTGCTTTGACGTGCCGCTGGCCGTTTATGGCTTGAAGCTGATCCTGGAATAATCCTGGCGGCCGAACGGGCTGACCGAGTAACCCTGGACATCCTTGCGGGTCAGGGCATAGGCGGTCGGGTGGGCCAGGGGCAGCCACAGCGCCTGCTGCTGGATTTGTCCCTGGGCCTGTTCATAGAGCTTGGTGCGCACGCCCTGCTCAGTGGTGGTCTTGCCAGCGTTGATCAGTTTGTCCAGGCCTTGATCGCAGTACCGTGCGAAGTTGGTCCCGGACTTCACGCCCGCGCAGGAGAATTGCGGGGTGAGGAAGTTGTCTGGGTCGCCGTTGTCACCGGCCCAACCCATGAAGAGCAGGTCGTGTTCGCCGGCCTTGGCGCGACGAATCAGTTCGCCCCATTCGATCACGCGAATTTCCGCCTGAATCCCGATTTCTGCCAGGTCCGCCTGCAACAGCTGAGCACCCAGGCTCGGGTTGGGGTTGAGCAGGCTGCCGGAAGGGCGGGTCCAGATCGTGGTCTGGAAACCGTCCTTGAGCCCAGCCTGGGTCATCAGTGCGCGGGCCTTGGTGAGGTCTTTGGGGTAGCCCGGCAGGTCCTTGGCATAGCTCCAGGTGTTGGGCGGGTAAGGGCCATTGGCGGCTTGGGCGGTGTCTTCGAACACGGCCTTGAGGTAGCTGGCCTTGTCGAAGGCCAGATTGATCGCCTGGCGCACCTCCGGTTTGTCCAGCGGCGGATGCTGGCTGTTGATGGCGACGAAGGCGGTCATGAAGGCCGGCGTGCTCTCGACCTTGAGGTTCGGCTCCTGGGCGGCAGCCTGGACGTCCAGCGGTTTGGGCGACAGGGCGATCTGGCATTCGTTGCGCCGCAGTTTCTGCAGGCGCACGTTGGCGTCCGGGGTAATGGCGAACACCAGGGTGTCGATCGCGGGCTTACCGGCGAAGTAGTCGCGGTTTGCCTTGTAGCGGATCGATGCGTCTTTCTGGAAACGTCCGAAAATGAACGGCCCAGTGCCGATCGGCTGGCTGTTGAGTTTCTCGGGTGTGCCCGCCTTGAGCAATTGATCGGCGTATTGCGCGGAGTAGATCGAGGCGAAACCCATGCTCAGCGTGGCGAGGAAGGTCGAGTCGGGGTGGTCGAGGGTGAAGCGAATGGTCAGTGGGTCGAGGGCGTCGATTTTCTTGATCAGCGCAGGCAGCTGCATCGATTGGGAGTGCGGGAAGCCACTCTGGGCGATCTTGTGCCAGGGCTGCGCTGGGTCCAGCATGCGGTCAAAGCTGAACTTCACGTCTTCGGCGGTCAGGGTGCGGCTCGGGTGGAAGTATTCGGTGCGATGGAACTTCACTTCCGGGTGCAGCCTGAAGACATAGGTCAGGCCGTCGGCCGAGACTTCCCAGCTGTCAGCCAGGCTCGGCACGACCTTGCCACTGACGGTGTCAAAATCCACCAGGCGATTCATCAGCACGTCCGCCGAGGCGTTGGTGGTGGTCAGCGAGTTGTATTGAACGACGTCGAACCCTTCCGGACTGGCCTCGGTGCAGACGCTCAGGGCGGCAGCCTGGGCCAAAGGGCTCAGTAGGAGAGGGGCAAGCAACAGCGGTAGGGCAGCGAGGCGCATGTGTGGATTCCTTTGCAGATCGAAGGCCCATCTGCGAGTGCAGTCTGGAAAAGGCTTACCCTAGTGGCCTGCCAGGCAAATGACTATCCCCTTTTTTGTTTTGTGTCCTGCTCGACGGTGCATGTTTTCGCCGTTTATTACCCGTCGGGCGGGGCGTATTAGCGTAAAGTGGCGTGCCGACACCCTCTGTACGAGGGGGGAGGGTGTTGCTCTGCGACGAGCGGTCACTGCCATCGATAGCCTTTATCCAAGGCGTCTGGCGACGTAAATCCAGGGTTTTTGAAAACTCTCTTCACACCAATAGTTGTTGCTATGGGGTCTTTCTGGTATAAAGCAGCGCTCTTTTCTAGGGGCCCGGTTCCTTCACTGTAGGTGTAGCCGGTAAGACCTCTAAAGAAACGCGGCGCCTGGCGCCAAATGACTGAGAGATTAAGCGGCCAACCCATGCCGGGTTGGGCATGTGGTTTTAGAGGGCTGAGGCATGTCGAGAGTATGTCAAGTTACCGGTAAGGGTCCGGTGACTGGGAATAACATTTCCCACGCAAACAACAAAACCCGTCGTCGTTTCCTGCCGAACCTGCAGCATCACCGCTTCTGGGTTGAAGAAGAGAAACGTTTCGTGCGTCTGCGCGTATCTGCCAAAGGCATGCGTATCATCGACAAGCGTGGCATCACTGTCGTGCTGGCCGAAATCCGCAAAGCTGGCAAGATCTAAGGGAGCTAATCATGCGTGAATTGATTCGTTTGATTTCGAGCGCCGGTACTGGTCACTTCTACACTACCGACAAGAACAAGCGCACTACTCCGGACAAAATCGAGATCAAGAAATTTGATCCGGTTGTTCGCAAGCACGTGATCTACAAAGAAGGCAAAATCAAGTAATTGATTTTTCCCTCTTAAGAAAAAGGCCCGTATCGCAAGATACGGGCCTTTTTTATGGCCTTGGGAAAACCCTCAGGTGCTCAGCCGCACTGAATGCTGACAATGACATTGTCGGCGTTGGTCAGTAGGCTGATCCTGCGAGGGACATACTTGCGGTCTGATGCGTAGCGAGGGCCTGTGACCCGTACCGGTGCGCCATTGGCCTGGGCTCGTACTTCCTCGAGCAACTGAGGGGTGTAGGTCTGGCCAATGGTGTACTCAGCGACCGTAATGTCGCATGAGTCTTGAGCGTCGGACATGTTGCCTCCTTGCATTGTGTGTCTGGATTGGCGCACATCCTGTGCGCCCTCGTTAAAAAGGCCGGTATCGCGAGATGCCGGCCTTTTTAGGTTGGTGCCGGTCTGGCGAGCACTCAACCGAAGCGGAACGCCTCGATGGTGCCGGAGGCATTGGTGACGATGTGAATTCGCGTGCTATCCAGTTCCTTGGTCGCGACTTCACTGGCGCCGACTACGCGCCGCGCGGTCAGTTCGCCGATGTAGGCCTTCACGGCCGTCACATAGGGCTGGCCGATCAGGTGTTGGAGTTGTAGGAGTACTTCTTCATTGGTCATGTTCATTAATCCTTTAAGTGAACGATTTGTCCTTCGGGACAGTTCGATCCTCCTCTCGGCCATGACCTGCTGTGCGGTATATATTTATGGCTTTTGTTCAAACGCCACGTAGATCTTGCGGCAGGTTTCCAGGACTTCCCAGGTGCCCCGGAATCCGGCGGGGATGACAAACCGATCACCGGTGCGCAGGGTCTTGGCATGACCGTCGGTGTCGCGCAACACCGAAACCCCCTGGACGATTTCGCAATACTCATGCTCGGTGAAATTCACCGTCCACTGCCCGACGGCACCTTCCCAGACCCCGGCATTCAGCTGGCCACACGGGCTGTTGTAGTGGTTGTAGACAGTTTGCTCAGGGTCGCCCTTGAGGATTTTGGCCGCGTCCGGGCGGTAGCGTTCGGCGGCGGTGCCGGCTTGGCTGAAGTCGACGATGTCCTGGATGCTCATTCTGGTAATCCCCCCGTATTTGCTCGGAAAGCCCCGAGTCTATGTTTATTAAAATGAACATCGCAAGGTGGTTTACCGGCCTTATGTCAAATATATTGAAACTTGATGGGCGGCTGGTTTAGGGTGGCGGGTGCCTAGGGCCGATTTCAAGGCTGGCCGGGCAGAATTCCTGACAGCACCCGCGAAGAGCGTGGGTGTCGTATTCAATAAGAGGAGGACACTCGTATGACCACCCTGACTCGTGCCGACTGGGAACAACGTGCCCGCGACCTGAAAATCGAAGGCCGCGCCTACATCAATGGCGAATACACCGATGCGGTCTCCGGCGAGACCTTCGAGTGCATCAGCCCGGTCGACGGCCGTCTGCTGGGCAAGATTGCCAGCTGTGACGCCGCCGACGCCCAGCGCGCCGTGGACAGCGCCCGCGCCACGTTCAATTCCGGTGTCTGGTCCCGCCTGGCTCCGGCCAAGCGCAAGGCCGCCATGATCCGCTTCGCCGGCCTGCTCAAGGACAATGCCCAGGAACTGGCCCTGCTGGAAACCCTGGACATGGGCAAGCCCATCAGCGACTCCCTGGGCATCGACGTTCCCGGTGCCGCCCAGGCGCTGAGCTGGAGCGGTGAAGCCATCGACAAGATCTACGATGAAGTGGCGGCGACCCCTCACGATCAACTGGGTCTGGTGACCCGTGAGCCAGTGGGCGTGGTTGGCGCTATCGTGCCGTGGAACTTCCCGCTGATGATGGCGTGCTGGAAACTCGGCCCGGCGCTGTCCACCGGTAACTCGGTGATCCTCAAGCCCTCCGAAAAATCCCCATTGACCGCCATCCGCATCGCGGCCCTGGCCGTTGAGGCCGGTATCCCCAAAGGCGTGCTCAACGTGCTGCCAGGCTACGGCCACACGGTGGGCAAGGCCCTGGCCCTGCACATGGACATCGACACCCTGGTGTTCACCGGTTCGACCAAGATCGCCAAGCAACTGATGATCTACTCCGGCGAGTCGAACATGAAGCGCGTCTGGCTGGAAGCCGGCGGCAAGAGCCCGAATATCGTGTTTGCCGATGCACCGGACCTGCAAGCCGCCGCCGAATCCGCTGCGGGTGCGATTGCGTTCAACCAGGGCGAAGTCTGCACCGCAGGCTCACGTTTGTTGGTCGAGCGCTCGATCAAGGACAAATTCCTGCCACTGGTGATCGAGGCCCTGAAAACCTGGAAGCCGGGCAACCCGCTGGATCCGTCCACTACCGTCGGTGCGCTGGTCGATACCCAGCAAATGAACACCGTGCTGTCGTACATCGAGTCTGGCCATACCGACGGCGCCAAACTGGTGGCAGGCGGCAAGCGCATCCTTGAGGAAACCGGTGGCACCTACGTGGAACCGACGATTTTCGACGGCGTGAGCAATGCCATGAAGATCGCCCAGGAAGAAATCTTTGGCCCGGTCCTGTCGGTCATCACTTTTGATACCGCCGAAGAGGCCATCCAGATCGCCAACGACACGCCGTATGGCCTGGCCGCAGCGGTATGGACCAAGGACATCTCCAAGGCGCACCTGACCGCCAAGGCACTGCGCGCCGGTAGTGTGTGGGTCAACCAATACGATGGCGGCGACATGACCGCACCGTTCGGGGGCTTCAAGCAATCGGGCAACGGCCGTGACAAGTCGCTGCACGCGTTCGACAAGTACACCGAACTGAAGGCGACCTGGATCAAGCTGTAAGGCTTTCAGGGAGCCTGGCTCCCTGAACGACACAGATCCCTTGTGGGAGCGAGCCTGCTCGCGAAAGTGGTATGACAGTCGACGTCGTGTTGAATGTTGCGCCGCCATCGCGAGCAGGTTCGCTCCCACATTGCTTTGTGCCTCACATAAAAATATCCACAGGAGCGTGGAACATGCGTTGGGCGACTTACTTCGCCGTGTTGGCCTCGGTCCTGAGTGTGGGCCTGGCTTTGGGCGTGAGCATGCCGCTGGTGTCGTTTCGCCTGGAAAGCTGGGGCTACGGCTCGTTTGCTATCGGGGTGATGGCGGCCATGCCGGCGATAGGTGTCCTGCTGGGGGCGAAGATCTCCAGCCACCTGGCGGCCCGCCTGGGCACGGCCAATCTGATGCGCCTGTGTTTGTGGGCTGGAGCCGTCTCCATTGGCCTGCTGGCCCTGTTGCCCAGCTATCCCGTCTGGTTGGTATTGCGGCTGATGATCGGGGTGATCCTGACCATCGTGTTCATTCTGGGCGAGAGCTGGATCAACCAGTTGGTGGTTGAGCAATGGCGCGGCCGGCTGGTGGCGCTGTATGGCTGCAGCTATGCCTTGAGCCAGTTGGCCGGCCCGTTGTTGCTGGGGGTGCTGGGTACCGACAACGACATCGGTTTCTGGGTGGGGGTTGCCCTGCTGGTGACGTCGCCCCTGGTCTTGTTGGGTCGCAGTGGGGCGCCGAGCAGCGAAGCCCTGAGCGTGACCTTCGGTGACTTGCTGGGTTTCTGCCGCGGCCTGCCAGCGATTGCCTGGGCGGTGTCGTTGTTTGCCGCGTTCGAAGCGATGATCCTGACCTTGCTGCCGGTGTACTGCCTGCAACAGGGGTTTACCGCAGAAATTGCCCTGGCCATGGTCAGCACCGTGGTGGTCGGCGATGCCCTGCTGCAATTGCCCATTGGCGCCCTGGCGGACTACCTGTCGCGTCGGACCTTGTTTGCCGGCTGCGCGGTGATCCTGATGCTGTCGAGCCTGGCCATCCCGCTGTTGCTCGACACCTTGCTGATCTGGCCGCTGTGGGTGCTGTTCGGTGCCAGTGCCGGTGGCTTGTTCACCCTGTCGCTGATTCTGGTGGGCGAGCGTTATCGCGATGATGCGCTGGTGCGGGCCAACGCCCACATCGCCCAGCTGTGGGGCATCGGTTGCCTGATCGGCCCGCTTGCAGCCGGTGCTGGCAGTCAGTGGGTCAGCGGGCATGCCTTGCCGTTGCTGATGGCGGCGGGGGCCTTTGGCCTGGTGATTCTGTTGCTGCGCCAAGGGGCGTTTGGCGAGGTGGCGGCGCCGGTCTGACCCGTGGCGACTGCGGGCCTGGGTTCAAAGCATTCGCTCCAGGCCCAGAGTGTCGCTGATCCAGGCATTGAAGCGGCGCCACCAGTTGCCTGGCTCACGGGTCAGGGTGTGCAACTGGCCATCGTCTTCAGTGACCCAGACCAACTGACCTTCCTGCAGCCGCACCGCATAACTGAGCGGCGGCGCCATGCCTTCCAGGGCGAGTTCGCGTACACGCTCGGCAAGCACCGGGCTGTCCACCAGCACTCCGACTTCGGTGTTCCACAACACCGAGCGCGGGTCGAAGTTGAATGAGCCGATGAACGCCTTTTGCCGGTCGAAGATGATCGCTTTGCTGTGCAGGCTGGATTCGGAGCCACGGTAGGCGGAACTGCGAAACAGGCTTGGCCCACTACCGCCACCTTCGCCCGGCTGCCGGCGCAGCTCGAACAATTGCACGCCGTGTTCCAGCAGCGCCCTGCGGTAGGGGGCGTAGCCGCCGTGAACGGCGGGCACATCGGTGGCCTCCAGCGAGTTGGTCAGGAAGCTGACGGACACCCCCGCGTCGGCTCGTCCCGTGAGGTACACCAGCCCGGACGGGCCGGGTACAAAGTAGGCCGAGATCATCATCAACTCTTTGCTCACCCCCTGCAGTTCGGGGTCCAGTTGGGTGGTCAGCAGCAATTGCGGATCCGGTTCGCCTTTGGACAGCACCTTGCTCGGCGCGTCCCACAACGCCTGGTTCCAGGCCCAGATCAACTCGCTGCGCCACAGGTCCAGGCGCGGGTCGGTCTGGTAGGCCTTCAACTGCTGGTACAGGGCCTGGTTCTGCCGGTGAGCTTCGTCCAGGGACGTTTGCAACTGGGCGCGGGTCTGGGCCAGGTCCTTGGCCGTGGGCGGGCTGGAGACAAATTCATCGATGGGTTTGCTCAGGGCGCTGTTCCAGTACTGATCGAAGCTGTGGCCGAGTTGTTCGGCGACCGGTCCGACGCCCAGCAAGTCGATGTCGGTGAAATTGAGCTTGGGCTGCGCATCGAAGTACTCGTCACCCAGGTTGCGCCCGCCGACGATGGCGGCGCTGTTGTCCGCCAGCCACAGCTTGTTGTGCATGCGCCGGTGCTGCAGCGACAGATTGAACAGCCGGCCCATGGTGCGGGTGACGCCAGTGCTGCGGCCCAGCTCCAGCGGATTGAACAGGCGAATCTGAATCTGCGGGTGAGCGGCCAGTGTGGCAATGGTCTGGACCTGGCCATCGCTGGTGAAGTCGTCGAGCAGGATGCGCACGCGCACGCCACGGTCAGCGGCCTTGAGCAGCTCGCTGACCAGCAGTCGGGTGCTGATACCGTCGTGGACGATGTAGTACTGCAGGTCGAGGCTGCGCTGCGCGTTGCGGATCAACTCGGCACGGGCGGCAAAGGCCTCGCTGCTGTCCGACAGCAGGCGAAACCCGGATCGCCCTTCATAGGGCGCTGCCTGGGCCTGGATCGAGCGCCCGAAGGCAGACTCCACCGCCGGCAATGCCTGGCTGGGCTCACGGGGCACGTTGAGCGAGGCGCAGCCACTTAGCAGGGCGGCCAGCAACACACAGCGCAGAGCGTTTTTTGGGCGCAAGTCGAATTTTCCTGCAGGTGGGCAGGTGTGGAGTATGGCACGCCTGGGGACGTCGTCACGGTGTGGCGGCGTCGCCTGGAAAGTTTCGGGGGTAATGTGTGTTAAGGGGCAATCAGGACGATAAAAGTTGCGCAATTAGTTGCACGGAATTTAAGGGGGTTGGAAGTTGTGGGTGAGAAATGGCAAGAGGCAAGTTATAGCAAATGTGTATGGGTCCTTAAATGAGTTGCGAGGTGCTGTTTAAATTAAAAATGGTGCGATGGATAAGAGTTTTTACATTATGGCCAAGTTCGCTGAAAGCCATGGTCTGCGTAGGCTCGGCGACTTCTCTTTAGCGGGAAAGGCTGGTAGTTGAAGTGTCCTAGTTAATTTGACGCTACTTCCTACAGATAAACCCTACAGGAAACGGAATGATCCGCTCGCTTTGCTGTTGTGCGAAAAGAACTCGTCGTGACAAAAAGTTATCGGCGGTGAACTGTTTGTTTATATGTATAGAGGTGACAAATTGTGAAAAAAAGCTATTTGATTCCTGTCTTGCTAACCGCCGCTTTTCCATTCGTAGCATGGGCCGAAAGTGCCGATCTGTCGGTGATCGGCACGATTATTCCAACGTCCTGCTCGCCGGTATTTGCCGGTGGCAGCACCGTTGATTTGCGCAAGATATCGGCGTCAAGCCTGAGCAAAACCACGCAAACGATACTGCCTTCCCACGATGTTTCCCTGAATATCACATGCGATGCCCCGGCGTCAGTCGAAGTGACGGTGCGCGATAATCGGGCGGCCACTAAGTTGCCTGGCATTCACGATGGCCAAGGTCGCAACGATCCTGCTTTGTTTTATGGCATTGGCGAAGTCCAGGGGGTCCAGATCGGTGGTTTTGGCCTGCGCTATGGCATTCCGAGCGCAGATGGCGCCAATCAATCCTTGCTGACCCGTACCCCCCTGGCGCCGACGTGGAGGCCTGCAATCAGTGGGCTGGTGGGGAACTCTCCGGACCTTTATTCGTGGGGTCTCAATGCGGCAGCTGGGCCTACCGCTGCACAGAATCACAGCTTTCCCATGACGCTGTTGCCGATCATCGGCGCGAGCGACAGATTGCCGCTGACCAATGAGATCCCGCTCGAGGGGTCTGTGACATTCGACATGTTCTACCTCTGACCGCACTGCGCGTCCCGCGCTCCGGCTGAAGGGGTTCGGCCTGGAGCTTTCGCCTGGCGATGCACTCAGGGTCTGCCATGACCCGTCACCGCCAGGCTCCTTATCTATCGCATGTGCTCGCGCGGCAAGCAGCCGTGGCGCGATGCATTGCCTTGGGAGCCGCCATGGCCATTACAACCTTCAGACTGTTCAACAAGGGGCTGTCCACAATCCTGTTATCGCTGCTCCTGCTGCCCGGTGCCCAGGCCGCTGGCATGGTGCCTCAGACCCCCGTGCTGATCGTGGATCAAGGCGTGGGTGAAGCGACCATGAACGTCAGGAACACCGATGCCCATCCGGCGCTGCTGTACACCCAGATCGAAAACCTTTCGGACAACGACCGTCTGCTACTGATCCCCACGCCAACCGTGACCCGGGTCGAGGGGGGAGATGTGCAGCAGGTGCGATTCCTCCTGCAGAGTGCTGAGCCCCTGCGCGAAGAACGACTGAAGCGGGTCATCTTCGAAGGGATCAACCCGGTGGCCGATGAGCAAGGCGCGCGGGTCAGCCTCGGCGTTCGCCAGAACTTGCCAGTGATCCTGCGACCCGCCAACCTGCCGGTTGAGCGTGAGCCCTGGAAACGCCTGCGCTGGTCTATCGCGAGCGACGGGTTACACGTCAGCAATCCCAGCCCGTATGTAGTACGTCTGGCTAAAACCCTCGTGATGCTGCCAGGGCAGTTGCAGGTGGACCTGCCGCGAACCTACCTGCTGCCCGGTGATGAACTGACCTTGTCTTTGAGACCGGCAGATGCTCCGGCGATCAGCGGAGTGCGCCTGTTTCCGGCAACCACCTACGGGTTTGCGGTCGAGCATTTCGATGCGGCGCTGGTTGCGCCCTGATGTTCTGGGAGGCCCATCGAACGCTGATAGGGTGCGTGGTGCTGATGGTGGGTGTGACCGAGGCGCTCATGGCTGCCGAGGTGGTGCAGTTTGATCGACAGGTGCTGATCGAGCATGGCATCGACCCGGCGCTGGCGGACTATTTTCGCCAGGCACCACGCTTTGCCATGGGACCTCGCTCGGTGGCATTGCAAGTCAATGGCGTGCCCAAGGGGCGAGTCCAGGCGACGTTCGATGCACAAGGCGAATTATGCCTGGACCCCTTGCTGGTGGAGGCGGCCGGGGTGGATTGGCATTCCGCCTTGCCCTCACTGAAGCCGGGCCACTGTGTAGGGGGTGCCGAAGCCCTGCCAGGGGCTGTGGTGCAATTGTTCCCGGCAACCTTGCAAGTCGATTTGCTGATTCCTACGGGGGCGTTGTTACCCTTCGGGGCGCCTGCGCGAAACTTCGCCAAGGGAGGCGTGGCAGGGCTGCTCAACTATGACGCGTTCATCCTGCAGAATCAGTTTGCGGGACAGCGCAGTGATTTCCGTCATCTGGACACGGAAATCGGTGCCAATGCCGGGAATTGGCTGTTGCGCAGTCGACAACGCTACACCTCGTTGCCCAACGATACCCGCACTGAGCACTTGTATGCCTATGCCTCGCGCACCCTGGAGGCGTACCCGGTCAATCTGCAACTTGGCCAGTTGAACATGGCCTCGCCGCTGTTCGCTGGAGAGTCGTTCACCGGCCTGCAGGTGCAACCGGAAAACGCCCCCGGCCTGCGCTGGGACGCAGGGATCAGTGCCCGAAGCCAGGTCGAAGGCATTGCCTATTCACCGTCGCGCATCGAGGTCCGGCAGAACGGCGTGGTGATTTACACCGGCCGGGTCCCGGCGGGCCCCTTCACCCTGCAGGAACTGCCCTTGCTCAGCAGTCGTCTCGATCTGGAGGTGACCGTGCATGAACAGGGTGGGCAGCAGCGCCGCTACACCGTGCCCGCGGCGACTTTGTACGATGCCGACTTTGCCAGCGCGCCGGGGTTTTCCTTTGCTCTCGGACAAGTGCGCCGACTGGCCGCCGATGATCGGCAGACCCCAGCCTTCACCACCTTCAGCCAGGCCTGGGATTGGGGGCGTGACCGGCGATTGACTGCCGGACTGATGGGCAGCGCGCACTACAGGGCCATGGGCTGGGGGCTTGATCAGCAATGGGGCAACACCCTGACCCTGGGCGTGAGACAGGTGCTGTCCAGTGAACGTGCGCAAGGGGTCCAGGGTGATCAATGGCAGGCGACCTTCGGGGCGGTGCTGGCGCCGGGGCTCTCGGCCAGCGTCACGGCGGTGCGCCAGAGCAACGGCTTTCGCACCTTGTCAGACACCGGCTGGAACGCCGAGCTAGGGCGGCCGGATTCGCGCAGCCAGGAACAGTGGGTGTTGGCCCTGAATGGCGCGACGGCTCGCTGGGGGGCATGGGGTACAACCTACTCCAGGTTCGTCAATGCGGATGAGCCGCCACGATCGCGGCTGGGACTCTCCTGGTCGCGGATGTTGAGCGATCGCAGCAGCCTGTCGCTGTCCCTGGAAAAAGGCCTGGGGAGCACCGCGGGGGAGCGGAACAGCACTTCCGCCTACCTGACGCTCAGCCTGCCTCTGGGCGGGCAACGCCGGGTACGCAGCTATCTGCGTCATGACTCATCCTCCGGGGTGCGCAGCGGCGTGTCCCTCAACGAATCCTTGAGCGAGACCCTGGCCTACAGCGCCGGTATAGAGCGTCAGGACAATGGGCTGACGACGGTCAGCGGTCGGCTCAATGCGCTGGCGCACTACACCAGCCTCGACCTCGGTTACTCCCAGCGCGGAACGGACACCAGGAGCCTCGATGCGGGGGTGCGCGGCGGCCTGGTGGCGCACCGGGATGGGCTGACGCTGTCGCCTTATACGCTGCGCGATACCTTCGGGGTGCTCAAGGCGGGCGAGCAGGCGGGAGTGAAACTGCACACGCCCCAAGGGCCGGTGTGGACGGATGGCTTTGGTCGGGCGATTGCCGCGAACCTGCCGGCGTACAGCAAGGCGCGAGTGGAAGTCGACTCCGCCAGCTTGCCGCGCAACGCCCAGGCGCTGCACGGATATCAGGAGGTGGAGGCGGGGCGCGGGGCAGTGCCGCACCTGGACTTTTCGGTGGTGAGTGTTCGTCGCGTATTGCTGCGCACCCGGACCCTCGATACCCAGTGGCTGCCCAGGGGGGTGACCGTGCATGACGAGCAGGACCAGTACCTGGCGACGGTCATGGACACGGGAGCGATCTACGTGAGCGATCTAAGGCCCGAGTCCGTGCTGTTCGCGCGCCTGGCGGACGGCACGCGTTGCCAGTTGGAATTTACCCTGCCTGAGACGGCTGACCCTACGCAGCTAATTGAGAATGTCGAGGCGACCTGTCGCGACCTGAGTGTGTCTTGAGCGAGAACTGCCGATGAAACCTTACCTGATCGGGCCTGCACTGCTGGTCCTGCTGAACCTGATGTCTGCGCCGGCCCAGGCCGGCGAACATTGCTCGCTCAACCTCACTCCCGGCGTGCTCGACTTCGGCGTGAGCAACCGGGCTGCGCTGTTGGCACAAGCGCACGGTGCTGCAGCCGCGGGCAGTTTTGGCGTGCGCCCTGTGTTCCTACGGATTTACTGCACCCAGTCAACGCCTATGAGCTGGCGCTTTGTCGCCCCCGCGGCGGATGCACAACGATTTCGTTTTGGTTCGGGCACCTTGCTGCTGCGGGTGAAAAACGTTCGGCTGGATGGGGCGGCCGTGCGCTGGCGCAGCGAGGCCGGCGAGGGGGTGGGTGAGGCGAACATCTTGCGCCCAGGGGAGCGTGCTCTGGCCGGGGCTGACGGTGCTGCGGCCCAAGGGCATCAATTGGAGGTCGAGCTGGAAGTCGAGGCGAGCGTCCCCGACTCGGTGAGCCGGGCCAGGGACCTGACCCGGCTCGAAGGCGGCGGGCGTTTCCAGATGAACTAGTTGGCCTCGGCCAACAAGGCGATCGCCGCTGCGCCCACCTTGCGCACCGCTTCCTCGACCTGAGCCGTGGGCTTGGCCGCGTAGTTCATGCGCAGGCAATTACGGTACTTGCCCGAGGCAGAAAAGATGCTGCCCACGGCGATCTGTACGCCCTGGTCGAGCAGCACACGATTGAGCTTGAGCGTGTCGAACCCTTCCGGCAATTCGACCCACAGCATGAAGCTGCCCTGGGGGCGGCTGGCGCGGGTGCCGAGGGGAAAGTAGCGGCTGACCCAATCGAGCATGAGGTCGCGATTGCGCTGGTATTGGTTGCGCATTCGCCGTAAATGCGGCTCGAAGTACCCACCCTTGAGGAACTCGGCGATGGCAATTTGTGGTTGTGGTGCGGTCGAGCCGGTGCTGATGTATTTCATGTGCAGTACTCGCTCCAGGTACCGTCCCGGAGCGACCCAGCCGATGCGCAGGCCGGGCGCCAGCGTCTTGGAAAACGAACTGCAGAGCAGCACGCGACCGTCTTCATCGAAGGACTTGATGGTGCGCGGGCGTGGGTAGGTGTAGGCCAGTTCGCCATACACATCGTCTTCGATAATGGCCACGTCAAACCGCTGGGCCAGGGTCAACAATGCGCGTTTGCGCGACTCCGGCATGATATAGCCCAGGGGGTTGTTGCAGTTGGGGGTCAACTGTATGGCTTTGATTGGCCACTGTTCGAGGGCCAGTTCCAGGGCGTCGAGGCTGATCCCGGTGAGGGGGTCGGTAGGGATTTCCAGGGCCTTCATACCCAGTCCCTTGAGGGTCTGCATGGCGCCGTGAAAACTCGGCGAATCCACCGCGACGATGTCGCCCGGCTCGCAGATAGCGCGAATGCTGGTGGACAATGCTTCGTGACAACCGGTGGTGATCACCAGGTCGTTGGCGCTCAATTGGCTGCCGGAATCGAGCAGCAGGCGGGCGATCTGCTCACGCAGTTCCCGCACGCCGTAGATGTTGTCGTAATACAGCCCTGGCATGTCCTGGCGCCGGCTGATGCGCGCCAGGCTGCGCAACAGGGGTTTCATGGTCGGCGTGGTGATATCCGGCATGCCCCGGCCCAGCTGCACCACGTCCTTGCGTGGCACGGCGCGGATCAGTTCCAGCACCTGGTCCCACTGGGAAATGTCGACCGGGCGTTGCGCCGGGCGACCCACCACCGGCAACTCCGGCAATTCCCTCCCCACCGGGACAAAGTAGCCGGACTTGGGCTTGGGCCACGCCAGTCCGCTGTCCTCCAACACCCGATAGGCCTGTTGCACGGTGCTCAGGCTGACCCCGTGCTCGACACTCAGGGCCCGCACCGACGGCAGGCGGTCACCGGGCCGGTAGAAGCCCTGTTCGATACGCGTGCCGAGCAATTCGGCGAGGTTGACGTACAGAGTCATGGTGCAGCCTCGGTGAAAGGGGTGGAAACCAGTACAGATCAGGTCGAAAACCGGCATTCAGCGGGTAAATCAGTCAATCTGTATGGGTGTAATACAGACTCATTGAATCTGTCATGGTTTTGCCTGCCCGCGCATCATGGAATCTCTGGCTACCCAAGTAAACAGGAGCGTGAAAAATGAACGGCTTGAGCGATGTGCGGCTGACGTTACACAGTCAGGAACTGGAGGCAGGGCACGAGCAGGGCATGCCGGTGGCGATCCGCAATGCCCCGTCCTGCCTGGGTCGCTGGGGCCTGCTCTGGCATCGCCTGCACACGCGCAAGACCCTGCTTGAACTCACGCCGGAACAACTGCGCGACGTCGGCTTGAGTCGTGAGCAAGCGAAGGAGGAGGGGCTGAAGCCGTTTTGGCGACTCTGAGGGATGCTTCGGATCAGGCCAGCTCTTTGAGCCGGTGCCACAACATCCCCAGCGCCAGCAATGGCGAGCGCAGGTAGCGGCCGCCCGGGAAGGTCACGTGCGGCACCTTGGCGAACAGGTCGAAACCGCCGCTGTGCTGGCCGCTGATGGCTTCTGCGAGCAGTTTGCCGGCCAGGTGAGTGGCGTTCACCCCGTGTCCGGAATACGCCTGGGCGTAGTACACGTTTGGCTGGTCCTTGAGTCGGCCAATCTGGGGCAGGCGGTTGGCGCCGATGCCGATCATGCCGCCCCACTGATAGTCGATCTTCACCGCGCTCAGTTGCGGGAAAACCTCCAGCATCTTCGGTCGCATGTAGGCGCCGATGTCTGCCGGATCGCGACCCGAATAGTGGCAGGCGCCGCCAAACAGCAGGCGTCGGTCCGCCGAGAGCCGGTAGTAGTCCAGCGCCACCCGTTGGTCGCACACGGCCATGTTCTGCGGCAGCAGGGCGTGGGCCTGCTCTTCACTCAAAGGTTCGGTGGCGATGATGTAGCTGCCGGCAGGCAGCACTTTGCCGCTCAGGTGCGGGTTGAGGTGATTGAGGTAGGCGTTGCAGCCCAGCACCAGGGTCTTGGCGCGGACCGAACCTCGCGCGGTGTGGACCTTGACCTCAGGCCCGTAGTCGATGCGGGTCACTGCCGACTGCTCGAACAGTCGGACCCCCAGCTGCTGGGCGGCGGCGGCTTCACCCAGGGCGAGGTTCAGCGGGTGCAGGTGCCCCGAGCCCATGTCGATCAGCCCGCCGACGTAGCGGTCAGAGCCCACCACGCTGTGCATTTCGTGGGCCTGCAGCAGGCGGGTGGCGTGGCGATAGCCGAGGCTGCGCAATTCGTCCGCGTCCGCGGCGAAACCTTCCAGGTCGCGGGGTTTGTTGGCCAGGTCGCAGTAGCCCCAGGTCAGGTCGCAGGGGATCTGGAACTGCTCGACCCGCCGGCGAACGATGTCCACCGCCTCCAGGCCCATCAGCTTCATCTGGCGCACACCCTCGGCCCCCAGCACATTGCTGAACTGGTCCAGGCCATGGCCGACCCCACGAATCAACTGCCCGCCATTGCGCCCACTGGCGCCCCAGCCGATCTTGTGTGCCTCCAGCAGCACCACGCTGAGACCGCGCTGGGCCAGCTCGATGGCCGTGTTCAGCCCGGAAAAACCGCCGCCCACCACGCACACGTCGGCCAGTTGTTCACCTGCAAGCATCGGATGATCCGGCTGCGGCAGGCTGCTGGCGGCGTAATAGGAGGCGATGTGGGTGCTCGGGACCGGCGGCTGAACACGGGCAGTCATGGGTTGATCCTGATTATCGGGTGTTGAGTAAATTTTACGGAGCATAAGCCGGACCTTTCAGCCTGGGCAACACTGGTCGGTTGTTGCTGTCTGGCGCAGGGCTTTTAGGGCAAAATCCGACCTTGTTCACCTTTGGGGTATTTGTTTCGATGAGCTGCAACCGCGAGACCATTCGTACCCTGCGCCAGCAGATTCCCACATTTGAGTGCGTGCCCGGCTGTCATGACTGCTGTGGTCCGGTCACCACCTCGCCGGAAGAAATGTCCCGCCTGCCGCGCAAGACCCGCGCCGAGCAAGATGCCGCCCTGGACGAACTGAACTGCGTGCACCTGGGCCCCAACGGCTGCACCGTGTATGACGAGCGGCCGCTGATCTGTCGCTTGTTCGGCACCACCAAGACCCTGCCATGCCCCAATGGCCGCGGCCCCGTGGAACTGATCCACCCGCGGGTCGAGACGCAAGTGTTCGAGTACATGGCGTCTAACCGGCAGGTTTTGGTATAGGGCACAGCGACCAAACACGCACCACGGGCCTCAATCCGGAATCGGCAGGCTCAAACTCTCCTTCACCTCTTCCATCACGATGTAGCTCTTGGACTCACGCACGTGGGGCAGTTTGAGCAAGATGTCGCCGAGCAACTTGCGGTACGAGGCCATCTCGGAAATCCGTGCCTTCACCAGGTAGTCGAAGTCCCCGGACACCAGGTGGCATTCCAGTACGTGAGGCAATTTCAGCACCGCGCGGCGAAACTCTTCGAAGGTGTCACCGGACTTGTAGTCCAGGCTGATCTCGACGAACACCAGCAGGCTGCCCTTGAGGTGTTGCGGGTTGAGCCGGGCGTTGTAGCCCATGATGATCCCTTCGCGCTCCAGGCGCCGTACCCGTTCGGTACAGGGCGTGGTCGACAGGCCGACCTTCTCCCCCAGCTCGGTAAACGAAATGCGCCCATCTGCCTGAAGGATGCGCAGGATGTTGCGGTCGATCTTGTCCAGCTCACGTTTGGTTTGTGTATTGGTCCGCATAGGGGATGCGCCTCCGTGAAAAGCCAAATTGCCGAGAATTGTCGCCAAATATAGGCACTTATATAGTGAAAAGCACTGGCAAATGTTTTTTACACTGCGCCCATCATTGCTTGTACACAACAACGTCAGCGGTTTGCCGCGATGAGGGATAAAAAAATGCGCGTTCTGGTCTTGGGTAGCGGCGTCATCGGTACCGCCAGTGCCTACTATCTGGCTCGGGCCGGCTTTGAAGTGACGGTCGTGGATCGTCAACCGGCCGCTGCCATGGAAACCAGTTTCGCCAACGCCGGCCAGGTATCGCCGGGCTATGCGTCGCCGTGGGCTGCCCCGGGTGTGCCGCTCAAGGCCATCAAGTGGCTGCTGCAGCGCCACGCGCCGCTGGCCATCAAGGCCACCGCCGATATCGACCAGTACCTGTGGATGGCGCAGATGCTGCGCAACTGCACCGCCAGCCGGTATGCGGTGAACAAGGAGCGCATGGTCCGCCTGTCCGAGTACAGCCGTGACTGCCTCGACGAATTGCGTGCCGAAACCGGCATCGCCTACGAAGGCCGCAGCCTGGGGACCACCCAGCTGTTCCGCACCCAGGCGCAACTCGATGGCGCGGCCAAGGACATCGCGGTACTCAAGGAGTCCGGCGTCCCGTTCGAGCTGCTCGACCGCGCCGGCATTGCCCGCGTCGAACCGGCCCTGGCCAGCGTCACTGACATCCTGGCCGGTGCCCTGCGCCTGCCGAACGACCAGACCGGCGACTGCCAGATCTTCACCACCCGCCTGGCGGAAATGGCGATCAAGCTGGGCGTTGAATTCCGTTTCGGCCAGGACATCCAGCGCCTGGACTTCGCCGGTGACCGGATCAACGGCGTGTGGATCGACGGCAAGCTGGAAACCGCCGACCGCTACGTGTTGGCACTCGGCAGCTATTCGCCGCAGTTGCTCAAGCCGCTGGGCATCAAGGCCCCGGTGTATCCGCTCAAGGGTTACTCGCTGACTGTGCCGATCACCAACCCGGCCATGGCCCCGACCTCGACCATTCTCGACGAGACCTACAAGGTCGCGATCACCCGTTTCGACAACCGCATCCGCGTCGGCGGCATGGCGGAGATTGCCGGTTTTGACCTGTCGCTGAACCCGCGTCGGCGTGAAACGCTGGAGATGATCGTCAACGACCTCTATCCTCAGGGCGGCGACCTGCAGCAAGCCAGTTTCTGGACCGGTCTGCGTCCGACCACGCCGGATGGCACGCCGATTGTCGGTGCCACCCCGTTCAAGAACCTGTTCCTGAACACCGGCCACGGCACGCTCGGTTGGACCATGGCCTGTGGCTCCGGTCGCCTGCTGGCTGATCTGATGGCCAAGAAAACACCGCAGATCAGCGCCGAAGGCCTCGATATTTCCCGTTATGGCAACACCCACCAGGAGTCTGCAAAACATGTCAATCCAGCGCCAGCTCACCAATGAGCGTTTGAGCCAGATCGTTGTCCATGGCGGTACGGTGTACCTGGCGGGGCAGGTCGGCGACGACATGAACGCCGGGATTGAACAGCAGACCCGCGAGACCCTGGCCAACATCGAGCGCTTGCTGGATCTGGCCGGTACCGACAAGACCCGGTTGCTGTCGGTGACGATCTACCTGAAAGACATCGATGCCGATTTCCAGGGCATGAACAGTGTCTGGGACAGCTGGCTGCCCAAGAACGTTGCGCCAGCGCGGGCGACGGTGGAAGCCAAGCTGTGCGAACCGGAAATTCTGGTGGAAGTGTCGGTCGTCGCCGCTCTGCCGTAAACGCTCCCTCTGCCGGTGCTGTTGGCGGTTCATACTGTCTTCAGCGCCGGTTTTTTCTTCCCCCCGCCCACCGCCTGGAAGCCTGCCGCCATGCGTCCTGCTCGTGCCCTGATTGATCTGCAAGCCCTGCGTCACAACTACCAACTGGCTCGTGAAGTCTCCGGGGCGCGTGCCCTCGCGGTGATCAAGGCCGATGCCTATGGCCATGGCGCAGTGCGCTGTGCCCAGGCGTTGGAAGCGGATGCCGATGGGTTTGCCGTGGCCTGTATCGAAGAAGCCCTGGAGCTGCGCGCTGCAGGCATTCGTGCGCCGGTGCTGCTGCTCGAAGGCTTTTTCGAAGCCGATGAGCTGTCGCTGATCGTCGAGCAGGACTTGTGGTGTGTGGTGCATTCGCTGTGGCAGCTTGAAGCGATCGAGCAGGCGACGCTGCGCAAGCCGATCACGATCTGGCTCAAGCTGGACTCGGGCATGCACCGGGTCGGCCTGCACCCGGCGGATTATCAGGCGGCGTATCAACGGCTGCTGGCCAGCGGCAAGGTCGCGAAGATCGTGCTGATGAGCCACTTCGCCCGCGCCGATGAGCTCAATAGCAGCAGCGCAAGCGAGCAAGTCGCGGTATTTGAAGCGGCGCGCCAGGGCTTGTCGGCGCAGGTCAGCCTGCGTAATTCCCCGGCCGTACTGGGTTGGCCGCAGGTGCCCAGTGACTGGGTGCGCCCTGGCATCATGCTGTACGGCGCCACTCCGTTCGAGGAAGCCAATGCTGTGGCCGCGCGATTGCAGCCGGTGATGACCCTGGAGTCGAAAGTCATCAGCGTGCGCGAATTGCCGGCCGGCGAACCCGTGGGTTATGGCGCTCGTTTCATCACGCCCAAACCCATGCGCCTTGGCGTGGTCGCCATGGGCTATGCCGACGGCTATCCGCGGCAGGCGCCGACCGGAACGCCGGTGTGGGTAGCGGGGCAGCGCAGTCAGTTGGTGGGGCGAGTGTCGATGGACATGCTGTGCATCGATTTGACCGATGTGCCCCAGGCTGGCCTGGGCTCGACGGTCGAGTTGTGGGGCAAGAACATCCTCGCCAGCGATATCGCGATGGCTGCCGGCACCATTCCTTACCAGATCTTCTGCAATCTGCGTCGAGTGCCACGGCTCTATTGCGAGGCCTGACGGGCCGCGGGGTGCAGCCACCGGCGTTCTGCCGAACAGGACCTGGGCTCAAGTGTTGTAAATACTGAACGCTGTCGCCATGATAACGCTCAATATCGACATAACCTGAATCCTGGGAGGCAAATGCATTGGACGTCGGTGAACGACTGCAATCGATCCGTAAACTCAAAGGTCTTTCCCAGCGTGAGCTCGCCAAACGCGCGGGTGTGACCAACAGCACCATTTCCATGATCGAGAAAAACAGTGTCAGCCCTTCCATCAGTTCGCTGAGGAAGGTGCTTGGCGGCATCCCCATGTCCATGGTCGAGTTCTTTTCCGAAGAGATCCTTCAGGAAAAACCGACGCAGATCGTCTATAAAGCCAACGAGCTGATCGATATCTCCGATGGTGCGGTGACCATGAAACTGGTGGGCAAGGCCCATCCGAGCCGCGCTATCGCCTTCCTCAACGAGATCTATCCTCCGGGTGCCGATACCGGTGAAGAGATGCTCACCCACGAGGGGGAGGAAACCGGAATTCTGCTCGAAGGGCGCCTGGAATTGGTGGTCGGGCTTGAGACGTTCGTGCTCGAAGCCGGGGACAGCTACTATTTTGAAAGCACCAAGCCCCATCGTTTCCGCAATCCATTTGATGCACCAGCGCGACTAATCAGCGCAGCCACACCGGCCAATTTCTAAGAAAAGAGGCGTCCACCAAGGTTTTGCGAGGCGCCCGAGCAGTATTTCGCCATGACTCAATACCCCTAGGACTTTAGGGTTGTTTCAGTGTGGCGGGCTAACCGTTATACTTGCGCCCGCCTGCGAAACCGTGGCCGTGGGCGTGACTAGCCACCATTGAGGGTGTACGCGTGAACCTAATTATGAAAATGCTGGCCGCACCAGCAACCGTATTGGCCCTTTGGGCAGTCAGCGCTCAAGCTGCGACCAACGACGATATTGCAAAACGCCTTGAACCAGTCGGCCAGGTCTGTGTGCAAGGGCAGGAGTGCAAGGGGATGGAAGTCGCTGCTTCGGCAGGCGGCGGCGGGGCGAAAACCCCTGACGAGATTATTGCCAAACATTGCAACGCTTGCCACGGCAGTGGCCTGCTGGGTGCACCGAAAATCGGTGATACCGCAGCCTGGAAAGAGCGTGCCGATCACCAGGGCGGCCTTGACGGCATCCTGGCCAAGGCCATTACCGGGGTCAACGCAATGCCACCTAAAGGCACCTGCGCAGATTGCTCGGATGATGACCTCAAAGGCGCCATCCAGAAGATGTCCGGCCTGAAATAAGCCCTCGTCTTCAGCAAAAAAAGCCGCTTGCGAGCGGCTTTTTTGTGCCTGGGGTTTGACCTCAAGACTGGTCATGGCACGCAAGACCCGGCAAGCTCGGGTCAGCGTCATTCATGGATAGGTCGGGAGGGGTCTGATGGTGCAGTCCGTTTCAATCGAGCAGGCGGTCGATGAAGTACTGGCGCGGTTACCCGCACACATCCACCTGGGCATGCCGTTGGGATTAGGCAAACCCAACCGCTTCGTCAACGCGCTCTATCAACGCATCGCCCAACTGCCCGAGCGCCAGCTGACGGTCTACACCGCCTTGAGCCTGGGCCGTCCCCCCCTGGGCGACGGCCTGCAGCGGCGGTTCCTGGAGCCTTTCATCGAGCGCGTGTTTGGCGACTACCCGGAGCTGGACTACCTCGCCGACCTGCGTAAAGACCAACTGCCGGCGAACATCCACATCCAGCAGTTCTTCCTACAGCCTGGCAGCTTGCTGCACAGCACCTCGGCACAGCAGGACTACGTCAGCAGCAATTACAGCCACGCTGCCCGGGACATCAACGCCGCCGGCTTGAACCTGGTGGCGCAGTTGGTGGCCCAGGATCCAGGGCACCCTGACTGCCTGAGCCTGAGTTGCAACCCCGATATCACCCTCGACCTGCTGCCCATGATCGCCAAGCGCAGGGCAGCAGGTGAAACCATCCTGATGCTCGGCCAGGTGCACAGCGACCTGCCGTACATGCCTGGCGATTCAGAAGTCGCCCGCGAGACGTTCGACTGGCTGATCGACGAGGAGGAGCGCAGTACCCTGTTTTCCACCCCCAACATGCCGGTGGGTTTCCAGGATCATTTCATCGGCCTGCACGCCAGCACCCTGGTGCGCGACGGCGGCACCCTGCAGATCGGCATCGGCTCCATGGGTGATGCGCTGACCGCCGCCTTGCTCGCGCGGCAAGCGGACAACGAGCAATACCGCACGCTGCTCACCGATGTCGACGCGCACTACTGGGCGCCCCTGATCAGTCGCGAAGGTGGCGTCGAGCCTTTTGCCACAGGGTTGTACGGTTGCAGCGAGATGTTCGTCAACGGCCTGTTGGCGTTGTCCGACGCCGGCATCGTGCGACGCAAGGTTTACCCCAGCATTGCCCTGCAACAGCAGGCCAATGCCGGCACCCTGGATGAGACGGTGGCGCAGGGCGGCGTGTCGATCCACGGCGGATTTTTCCTCGGCCCGCGCAGTTTCTATGAGCGCCTGCGCGACCTGCCCCAGGACCTGCTCGGCGAATTCAACATGACCGCCATCAGCTACATCAACGAGCTGTATGGCCAGGAGGAACTCAAGCGCCTGCAACGCCGGGATGCGCGCTTCATCAACAGTGCCTTCACCGTGACCTTGATGGGGGCGGGGGTGGCAGACCAACTGGAAGACGGGCGGGTGCTGAGTGGGGTCGGCGGGCAATACAACTTTGTCGTCCAGGGCCATGCCCTGCAGGGCGCGCGCTCGATCCTGATGCTGCGCAGTTGCCGTGAGTCGGGCGGCGACATCAGTTCCAACATCGTCTGGCAGTACGGCCATTGCACGATCCCGCGCCACCTGCGCGACATCGTGATCACCGAGTACGGGATTGCCGACCTGCGCGGTCAGACCGATGCCAAGGTCATTGAATTGCTGCTGAACATCAGCGACTCACGCTTCCAGCCGGGTTTGATCGAGCAGGCGCAGAAAGCCGGCAAGCTGGCGAAGGATTTCCGCCTTGAGGCGCGCTTTACCGACAACACCCCACAACGCTTGCAGGCCATCGCCGCGCGGCACTCACAGTTGTTTCCGGAGTATCCGTTGGGCAGTGACTTTTCCAGCGAGGAGCGGGACCTGTTGCGGGCGCTGAACTGGCTCAAGAGCAAATTCAAGCTGACCGAGATCCTGCAGTTGGGCAAGGCCGCGCTGGATGCGCCGCAGCCGTCAGAGTACCCGCAGCACTTGGCGCGCATGCAGCTGACGAAGCCTGAGGGCTTGAAGGAGGACTTGTATCAGCGGTTGCTGCTGGCCGGCTTGAAGGCCACGGCGCAGTAGCAGCCCCCACCAGACACCGGTGGGAGCGAGCCGGGGGCATTACTCGATAAAGGTCACTACGCCGCCTGCCAGGGACTTGACCCGGGCCAGGGATTCTACGCGGTAGCCCTGGGAATCCAGCTCGGCGCGGCCGCCCTGGAACGACTTCTCGATCACAATGCCCAGGCCGGCCACAGTGGCGCCCGCCTGCTTGATGATCGAAATCAGGGCCTGGGACGCCTTGCCGTTGGCCAGGAAGTCGTCGATGACCAGCACGCGGTCGCTGCTGGTCAGGTGGCGCGGGGAGATGGCCACGGTGCTTTCGGTCTGCTTGGTAAACGAGTACACGGTCGCCGACAGCAGGTTTTCAGTCAGGGTCAGGGACTGGTGCTTGCGGGCGAAGATCACCGGAACGCCCAGGTTCAGGCCGGTCATGATGGCCGGGGCAATGCCCGAGGCTTCGATGGTGACGATCTTGGTGATCCCCGAGTCCTTGAACAGCGCGGCGAATTCGTCGCCGATCAGCTTCATCAGTGCCGGGTCGATCTGATGGTTCAGAAAGGCGTCGACTTTCAGGACCTGGTCGGAAAGCACTATGCCTTCTTCGCGAATTTTCTTGTGCAGTGCTTCCACAACAGCTTCCTCTGTTGGCGCGACGGCGCCGAAAGTAGATTAAAAAGTAGTCGATTCTAGCGCTTTAACATCGCGCGTATATCGGCCAATGCGGTATTACCGCGCACGGCTTTGACTTCGGTCGGGGTGTCGTCGTTACCTTCCCAGGCCAGGTCGTCCGGCGGCAGCTCATCGAGGAACCGGCTCGGGGAGCAGTCGATGATCTCGCCGTACTGCTTGCGCTTGGCAGCAAAGGTGAAGGCCAGGGTCTGGCGTGCGCGGGTAATCCCGACATAGGCCAGGCGCCGTTCTTCTTCGATGGTATCGGCTTCGATGCTGGAGCGGTGGGGGAGGATTTCCTCCTCCATGCCCATGATGAACACGTAGGGGAACTCGAGGCCCTTGGAGGCGTGCAAGGTCATCATCTGCACGCCTTCGGCGCCGTCTTCCTCTTCCTGCTGGCGTTCGAGCATGTCGCGCAGGACCAGCTTGCCGATGGCATCCTCCACGGTCATGTCGCCTTCTTCGTCCTTCTCCAAGGTGTTTTTCAACGCCTCGATCAGGAACCAGACGTTGCCCATGCGGTAGTCGGCGGCCTTGTCGCTGGAGCTGTTGGTGCGCAGCCAGTTCTCGTAGTCGATGTCCATGACCATGCTGCGCAGGGCCGAGATCGGATCTTCGCCGGCGCACTGCTCGCGGACCTTGTCCATGAAGCGCTTGAAGCGCGCCAGGCGGTCGGTGAAACGGTTGTCCAGGTGCTCGCCCAGGCCGATCTCGTCGGTGGCGGCGTACATCGAGATCTTGCGTTCGGTGGCGTAGTTGCCGAGTTTTTCCAGGGTGGTCGAGCCGATTTCCCGGCGCGGGACGTTGATCACGCGCAGGAAGGCGTTGTCGTCGTCCGGGTTCACGATCAGGCGGAAGTAGGCCATCAGGTCTTTCACTTCCTGGCGTCCGAAAAAGCTGTTGCCGCCGGACAGGCGATACGGCACCTGGTGGTGCTGCAACTTCAGCTCGATCAGCTTGGCCTGGTAGTTACCGCGGTAGAGGATCGCGAAATCGCTGTACGGGCGGTCGGTGCGCAGGTGCAGGCTGAGGATTTCCACGGCCACGCGCTCGGCTTCGGCGTCTTCGTTGCGGCAGCGGATCACGCGGATCTCGTCACCGTGGCCCATCTCGCTCCACAGTTGTTTTTCAAACTCGTGGGGGTTGTTGGAGATCAGCACGTTGGCGCAGCGCAGGATGCGGCTGGTGGAGCGGTAGTTCTGCTCCAGCATCACCACTTTCAAGGACGGATAGTCGTCCTTGAGCAGCATCAGGTTTTCCGGGCGGGCGCCGCGCCAGGCGTAGATCGACTGGTCATCGTCGCCCACCACGGTGAACTGGTTGCGTTTGCCGATCAGCAACTTCACCAGCAGATATTGGCTGGCGTTGGTGTCCTGGTACTCGTCCACCAGCAGGTAGCGGACTTTGTTCTGCCACTTTTCGAGGATGTCGGCGTGTTCCTGGAACAGCTTGACCGGCAACAGGATCAGGTCGTCGAAGTCCACCGCGTTGAACGCCTTGAGCGTGCGCTGGTAGTGGGTGTAGACGATGGCTGCGGTCTGCTCTTTCGGATTGCGCGCATTCTCCAGCGCCTCGGGCGGCAGGATCAGGTCGTTCTTCCAGGCGCCGATCATGTTCTTGATCTCGTCGACGCCGTCGTCGCCCGAGTACTCTTTCTGCATGATGTCGGTCATCAGGGACTTGACGTCGGTTTCGTCGAAGATCGAGAAACCGGGCTTGTAGCCCAGGCGCACATGCTCCTTGCGGATAATGTTCAGCCCCAGGTTGTGGAAGGTGCACACCGTCAGGCCGCGCCCTTCACCGCCCTTGAGTAGGGTGCCGACGCGCTCCTTCATCTCGCGCGCCGCCTTGTTGGTAAAGGTCATGGCGACGATGTACTGGGCGCGAATGCCGCAGTTCTGGATCAGATGCGCAATCTTGCGGGTGATCACGCTGGTCTTGCCGGAGCCAGCGCCGGCGAGCACCAAAAGAGGGCCGCCGACGTAGCTCACGGCTTCTTGCTGCCGGGGATTGAGTCGGGACATGACGGAAAAAGGAGTCGTTTGCGAAAAGGGCGGGCATTTTAACAGGATGCACGGATTCTGCCGCCTCTCTCCGACTTGTGACGTAGCACTCGATCTGTATTTGCCGGTTTTGTTACTTTCAAGCAGGATGCATGCAGAATTTGCGTCTAATGTTCGACCTCAGGAATGGCACAACGCTATGATTGATAATCAATGGCATTTGGCATTGGTCATCTGCGCGTCATAATGCCGCCGCCAACATCCTTGCAGAGTCTAGGGAGCTAGCTTGTCTACGCCTGTCGAACCCTTGCGCTTGCTGTTGCTGGCCGAAGAGCCAGTGTGGGCAGCGTTGTTGCGCGAGTGTCTGGCTCCGATGGGGAGCTCGGCTGTGCTGATCAGCGCACCGACCTGGGAGTCGGTGAGCAGTCTATTTACCGACAACCGCACTGCGGTCCTGCTGACCATTCCTGCCCTGCAACCGGAACCGGGGCGGTGCAGCCTGCCGACGGTGTTGCTGCTCGAACATGAGCCCCTCAACCCACCGGACGGTGTCAGCGACTGGCTGGTGCGCGATGCGCTGGATGCCGGCATCCTGCGGCGCTGCCTGCGGCATGTGCGCGAACGAGGGGTGCTGGAAAACACCTTGCAACGTCTTGCCGAACAGGACCCCTTGACCGGCATCGCCAATCGCCAGGGCTTCCAGACCCTGCTGGCCACGCGCCTGGCGGAAAATGACGGCCGAGGCCTGGCGCTGGGGCACCTGGACCTCGATAACTTTCGCTATGCCAACGACGCCCTTGGCCACCAGGCCGGCGACCGGTTGATCCTGCAGGTGGTCGCACGGCTCAAAAGCCAGCTTGAGGCCGGTGATCAACTGGCGCGGCTGGGCAGTGACGAATTTGCCTTGCTCATCGACACCCGTCGCGCACCGCAACGCGCCGAGTGGATGGCCGAGCGCATCACCGAAGCCTTGTCCGAACCTTATTGGATCGACAGCGAAAGCCTGTTGATCGGTGCCAGTCTGGGGATTGCCCACGCGCGTGCCCAGGCCGGGGCGGACCCGCTGATGTGGCATGCCCATATCGCCATGCAGCAGGCCAAGAGCACCCAGGGCTGCACCTTCCATATCTTCAACGAACGGATCAACCGCAACGCCCGCAGCATGGCAGACCTGGAAAGCGAGTTGCGCCGTGCCTTGCGCCGCGACGAGCTGGAGCTGCATTACCAGCCACGGCTGAACCTGGAGGACGGGCAAATTGTTGGCCTCGAAGCCCTGGTGCGCTGGCGGCATGCCGAGCGTGGCTTGTTGCCGCCCAGTGAGTTCGTGCCGCTGGCCGAACAGAGCGGGCTGATCGTGCCGCTTGGCTACTGGGTGATTTCCCGCGCCCTGCGGGACATGCAGGCGTTGCGTGAGCGTGGCCTGCCGCCATTGCACATGGCGGTCAACCTGTCGTTCCGCCAGTTCCAGGACAGCCAGTTGCTCTCGACCTTGAGCCGCCTGATAGCCGAGCGGGGAGTCGATGCGCAGTGGCTGGAGTTCGAACTCACCGAGACGGCGGTGATGCGGCGCAGTGATCTGGTCCAGCAGACCATGGATGCCCTGGGTCGACTCGGCGTGCGGTTTTCCCTGGACGACTTTGGCACTGGGTTTTCCTCGTTCGTGCACCTCAACAGCCTGCCGATCGCCTTGTTGAAAATCGACAAGAGTTTTGTCGGTGGCATGGAAGGTCGTGAGGAGAATCGCAAGCTGGTCCACGCGATGATCAACCTGGCCCACAACCTCCATCTGGAAGTCGTCGCCGAGGGCGTCGAAACCCCGGAGCAGCTAGAGCTGTTGCGCGGTTTCGGGTGCGACCAGGTGCAGGGCTACCTGATCAGCAAGCCGTTGCCGTTGGCCGAACTGGTGGAGTACCTGACCTTCGGTTCCAGCCAGCAGCCGGCACTGGAAATCGTCAACTGAGCACGCTCCCACGGGCTGATCAGTCCGGCTGAGGCACCTGGAAATCAGCTTGCGGCGCCGACTCTTGGCGGATCATCCGCTTGATCTTCCACTCGAACCCCAGCGTCAGGCTCACTGCTGCGCAGGCCAGCCCCAGGGCCAGGCCCCACCAGACGCCGGTCGGCCCCCAGTGCAGGTGGAACGCCATCCACCAGGCGGCCGGCGCGCCGATCAGCCAATAGCAACCCAGGCCCACCAGGAAGGTGGTCTTGGCGTCCTTCAGGCCACGTATGCAGCCCATGGCGATGGTCTGCACGCCGTCGAACAGCTCGAACCACGCGGCCACGGCCAGCAGGCTGACGGCCAGTTGAATGACGTCGGCAAACTGCGGGTCGTTGTGGTCCAGGAACAAGCCAACCAGTTGATTGGGCAGCAGCCAGAACACCATGGCGAAACCCAGCATTGCCACCGCGCCAAAGCCGATCCCGACCCGTCCGGCCAGGCGCGCGTCGAGCAGTTGCCCGGCACCGTAGTGCTGACCGATGCGCATGGTGATGGCATAGGACAGCCCCGCCGGCACCATGAACGCCACCGAGACAATCTGCAGGGCAATCTGATGGGCTCCCAGTTGCGTGCTGCCCATGGTGCCCATGCACAGGGCCGCAAAGGCGAACAGTCCGACCTCTACCGCATACGTACCGCCAATCGGCAGGCCCAGGCGCCACAGCTCCCGCAGGTACTGGCGATTGGGCCGGGACAGGCCTGCGCGTAACGGGTACGCCTCGTATGCGGGATGCCGGCGAATGTGCCAGGCCAGGCCCAGCGCCATGCAGTTGGCTACGATTGCGGTGACCAGGCCGATACCCACCAGGCCCATTTTCGGCAGGCCGAACATGCCGGTGATCAGCGCGTAGTTGAGCAGGAAGTTGGCCAGGGTGCCGATGACGCTGATAACCATCACCGGCGTGGCCCGGCCGATGGCGCTGGTGAAGCCGCGCAACGCCATGAAGCTCAGGTAGCCAGGCAGGGCAAACGGCAGGATCAGCAGGAACTGGCCGGCCATCTCGACGTTGCTGGCGGTCTGGCCGAATAGCAGCAAGACCGGTTTGAGATTCCACAGCAGCAGCCCCGCTGCTAATGCCATCAGCCACGCCAACCACAACCCGGCCTGGGTCAGGCGTGCCGCTCCGGGAATGTCCCCCGCGCCCTGGCGGATCGACACCAGGGTGCCGACCGCGGCGATCACGCCGATGCAGAAAATCGACACGAACGAGTAGGTCGCCGCCCCCAGGCCCCCACCGGCCAGCGCCTCGGGGCTGATTTTGGCCATCATCAAGGTGTCGGTGAGCACCATCAGCATGTGCGCCAACTGCGAGGCGATCAGCGGCCCGGCCAGCCGTAGGATGGCCCGCAGTTCGGTACGTGCTGGATGCTGCATGGTCATCACGCGGGTGTCCTCGGAAAATGGGGGAGTCGCTGATTCTCGGCGCTCTCAGGCGAATGCACAAAGGGATAAAAACGATCGCGTACATGATTAAAACTCATGCTGAAGAGTTTCTGCTAGGGTTTGCCCATTGCGCCATAGGAGCTTTCCCAATGTCCCGTCGTCTTCCTCCGCTGTATGCCCTGCGTGCTTTCGAGGCCGCGGCGCGACACAGTTCGTTCACCCGCGCCGCGGAAGAACTGTCAATTACCCAGAGCGCCGTCAGCCGGCATATTCGTACGTTGGAAGAGCATTTTGCCTGCCGACTGTTTCAGCGCAGTGGCCGCAACCTGCAATTGACTGAGGCCGCCCGTCTGTTACTGCCTGGCGTGCGTGAAGGTTTTGGCGCACTGGAGCGTGCCTGCAACACCTTGCGCAGCGAAGATGACATCTTGCGCATGAAGGCCCCTTCGACCCTGACCATGCGCTGGCTGCTGGCGCGGCTCAGCCGCTTTCGGCATCTGCAGCCGGGCAATGAAGTGCAACTGACCAGCGCCTGGATGGACGTCGACTCGGTGGACTTCAATCACGAACCCTTCGACTGCGCGGTATTACTGAGCAACGGGCATTTTCCACCGGACTGGGAAGCCAGTTACCTGTTCCCGGAGTTGTTGATACCGGTCGGCGCCCCGAACCTGCTCAACGATCAGCCTTGGGATGTCGAGCGGCTGGCCAGTACCGAACTGCTCCACCCCACCCCTGACCGTCGCGACTGGCGCAGTTGGCTGGAACGCATGGGGCTCTCCGAGCAGGTGTCGCTCAAGGGCGGGCAGGTGTTCGATACCCTGGAATTGGGGATGATCGCCGCGGCGCGTGGTTACGGTGTGTCCATGGGCGACCTGCTGATGGTGGCCGAGGATGTGGCGCAAGGGCGTCTGAGCCTGCCCTGGCCGACCGCCGTTGCCAGTGGCCTGAATTACTACCTGGTCTGGCCGAAAACCCGTCCGGGTGGTGAGCGTTTGCGCCGGCTCAGCGACTTCCTGCAGGGCGAAGCACAGGCCATGGAGTTGCCGGACGTCGAGCGTCTGGATTGAGGCCGTGCCGCGGTTATGGATTGGCCGGCCGATAGTGCAGCGCTTCGGCCAGGTGTTCGCGGTGGATGTCGTGTACTTGTTCGAGATCGGCCAGGGTACGGGCGACTTTGAGCAGTCGATGGGCCGCCCTGAGCGACAGGGTCAGGCGTTCGCAAGCGCTTTCCAGCCAATGCTCGTCCACGGTGGATAACCGGCAATGCTGGCGCAGGCCCGGCAGGTCGAGGAAGGCGTTGGCGCATTCCTGGCGCTGCTGCTGAATCTCGCGGGCCACGGCCACGCGCTCGGCAGCATGGGCGGAGTTGTCGCCCGGTTGGACGGCGGGATTGAGTGCCGTGGCCTCGCGAGCGACGGTCAGGTGCAGGTCGATACGGTCGAGCAGCGGGCCGGAGAGCTTGTGGCGGTAGCGCTGGACCATCTCCGGGGTGCAGGAGCAGCGGCCGCTGGGCTCGCCCAGATAACCGCAGGGGCAGGGGTTCATGGCTGCGACCAACTGGAAACGGGCCGGGAAGCGCACACGATCCCGGGCTCGGGCGATCACGATATGACCAGACTCCAGCGGCTCTCTTAATACCTCCAGTACCTTGCGATCGAATTCCGGCAACTCGTCGAGGAATAGCACGCCGTGGTGGGCCAGGGTGATTTCGCCGGGCTGGGGTTTCGAGCTGCCACCCACCAGCGCCGGGCCGGACGCTGAGTGATGGGGCTGGCGAAAAGGACGTTGCGGCCAGTGACTCAACGGCACACCACTGGCAACCGACTGGATCGCCGCCACTTCCAGTGCCTCGCTCTCGGTCAGCGGTGGCAACAACCCCGGCAAGCGACTGGCCAGCAAGGTTTTTCCGGTCCCCGGTGGCCCACTGAACAGCAGGTTATGGGCGCCTGCCGCGGCAATCAGCAGCGCCCGCTTGGCGGCGGTCTGGCCTTGTACTTCGCTCAAGTCGGGATAGGGTTTGCTGGCGTGGAGCAAACCGTTGGAGCGGTAAGGTTCGATGGGGGTATGGCCATTAAAGTGAGCGACCGCCTCCAGCAAGTGATGCACCGCGATCACCTTGAGCCCGGAGGCCAGGCAAGCTTCCTCGGCATTCGCCCAGGGCACCACCAGCGCCCGCCCGGCCTGGCGCGCCGCCAGGGCGGCCGGCAACACGCCGCGAACGGCCCGCACTTCACCGGAAAGCGCCAGCTCCCCCAGGCACTCCACCTCATCCAGGGTCAGGGTTGGCACCTGTACGCTGGCGGAAAGAATTCCCAGGGCAATCGCCAGGTCGAAGCGCCCACCGTCCTTGGGCAAATCGGCGGGGGCGAGATTCAAGGTGATGCGCCGCGCTGGAAACTGCAGGCCCGAATTGATGATCGCGCTGCGCACCCGGTCCTTGCTTTCTTTCACGGCCGCTTCGGGCAGGCCGACCATCGTCAGCGAGGGCAAGCCATTGGCCAGGTGGACTTCAACGGTGACAGCCGGCGCCTCCACGCCAATCTGGGCGCGGCTGTGGACGATGGACAGGGACATGAGCATTCCTTGAACGAAAAAGAACCGCTTCCTGCGGTTGTTCAAGGGTAGTTGCGAGGGGGTGTTTTAGCGCTGCGCGCGGGGTGGCAAAGGTTCGCAGGATGTTGCCGGCGGCCTGTGCGGGGTTTTGTGTAGGAGCGAGCTTGCTCGCGAAGAACTCAAGGACGACATGTTGAGTCAGGCTTGACGCATTATCGTTGACGTCCATCGCGAGCAGGGTCGCTCCCACCCTGGAGCAGGGTATTACTCGGCAGGTGGATTGAGCCTGGCTTCCAGCTCCGCAACTTTCGCTTCAAGGCTTTCCAGGCGTGCCCGGGTGCGGGCCAGGACCACCATCTGGCTGTCGAATTCTTCCCGGCTGACCAGGTCCAGCTTGCTGAAGCCGCTTTGCAGCAGGGCCTTGAACTGGCTTTCGATTTCGCTTTTGGGCAGCGGGGTGTCACCGCTGAACAGGCGGGAGGCGTGCCCGCTCAGGGCGTCGAGGAGGTCTTTGGGCGCGAGCATGGGAGAAGTCCTTAAATCTGATGGCGGGCAGTGTATCACGCAGCGTCCAGGGGCATTTGTGCCGGTTCGACGCACGCTTTTCGCGCATCCGTCCGTCGGCCGACGCACCGTTATTGTGCGTATCTCTGCGCGCAGCTTCGCGCAATCGCTTGGTCCCAAGGGCAAGGGATTGAAATCAGTGGTTTTTCTGGAGATGGCAAGCTTTCTGCTAAGACCTCTGTGACCCATGCACTGATGCAGTCGCTGTGACGAATGCAGTGCGGCAGGCGAAGCGGGGAGTTTCGTCGGCAGCGGTTAACTGGCGTCAGTTGGGCAGGTACGGCCGACGATGCGTTACAAAGCCAGGCACTGCGCTTAGACTTGAGTCGGGTTTGTTTTCCTGGGGCAAGTCCACTAATTCGGGAGAGAGTTTTCATGAAGCTAGTCACTGCCATCATCAAGCCGTTCAAACTGGATGACGTCCGCGAGGCATTGTCCGAGATCGGCGTGCAGGGCATTACGGTCACTGAGGTCAAAGGCTTCGGTCGGCAGAAGGGTCACACCGAGCTGTATCGCGGCGCGGAGTACGTGGTCGATTTCCTGCCCAAGGTGAAGATCGATGTCGCCATTGACGACAAGGATCTGGACCGGGTTATCGAGGCGATAACCAAGGCGGCCAACACCGGCAAGATTGGTGACGGCAAGATCTTCGTGGTCAATCTGGAACAGGCTATTCGCATCCGTACCGGCGAAACCGATACCGACGCAATCTAAGCCGCCACAACCCCAACGCCCCAGGAGAAAACAATATGACTCTGCGTAAATTCGCAGGGCTAGGAGCCCTGTTGTCCCTCGTAATGCCCAGCCTGGCCATGGCGGCAGACGAAGTGGCGGCTCCAGTCCTCAACTCCGGCGATACTGCCTGGATGCTGACCTCGACAGCCTTGGTGCTGTTCATGACCATTCCCGGCCTTGCGCTGTTCTACGGCGGCATGGTGCGCTCCAAAAACATTCTTTCCGTGATGATGCAGTGCTTCGCCATTACCGGTCTGATCAGCATCCTGTGGGTCATTTATGGCTACAGTATTGCGTTCGACACCACCGGCATGGAGCAGGGCGTCGTCAACTTCAACTCGTTCTTCGGCGGCATGGGCAAGGCGTTCCTCGCCGGTGTCACCCCGGCGAGCGTGACAGGGCCTGCGGCACTGTTCCCTGAAGCGGTGTTCATCACCTTCCAGATGACCTTCGCCATCATCACCCCGGCGCTGATCGTCGGTGCCTTCGCCGAGCGGATGAAGTTCTCCGCGATGCTGATCTTCATGGCGGTGTGGTTCACCCTGGTGTACGCACCGATCGCGCACATGGTCTGGGCCGGTAACGGCGGCCTGATGTGGGACTGGGGCGTCCTGGACTTCGCTGGCGGCACCGTGGTGCACATCAACGCCGGTATTGCCGGTCTGGTGGCCTGCCTGGTGTTGGGCAAGCGCAAGGGCTTCCCGACCACCCCGATGGCTCCGCACAATCTGGGTTACACCCTGATGGGCGCGGCCATGCTGTGGGTTGGCTGGTTTGGCTTCAACGCCGGCTCCGCCGCGGCGGCCAACGGAACTGCCGGCATGGCGATGCTGGTGACCCAGATCGCAACTGCTGCCGCTGCCCTGGGCTGGATGCTGGCCGAGTGGCTGACCCATGGCAAACCTAGTGCCCTGGGCATCGCCTCGGGTGTGGTTGCCGGCCTGGTGGCCATTACTCCAGCTGCGGGCACCGTGGGCCCGATGGGCGCCCTGGTGATCGGCCTGTCGGCCGGTGTGGTGTGCTTCTTCTGTGCCACGACCCTGAAACGCAAAATGGGCTACGACGACTCCCTCGACGCCTTCGGCGTGCACGGCATTGGCGGCATCCTCGGCGCGATCCTCACCGGCGTGTTTGCAGCACCATCGCTGGGTGGCTTCGGCACCGTGACCGACATCGCTGCACAAGTCTGGATTCAGTGCAAAGGCGTAGGCTTCACGGTGATCTACACCGCGATCATCACCTACATCATCCTCAAGGTGCTGGATGCCGTCATGGGTCTGCGTGTGACCGAAGAGGAAGAGGCGGTGGGCCTGGACCTGGCACAACACAACGAGCGCGGCTACAACCTGTAAGCAGGCGCAGAAAAAAACTTGCCCGGCTTGCCGGGCATTTTTTTATCCTGGATTTGTCACTCAGGCCCACGCTGAAAGGATTTTTCAGGCAGCTTTGCCGAGGTTTGCCATGGCGGTTTTTCCAGGGGCGATGGCTTACAGCATGGCGCGAATATTAGGGTCTTTGTTTTTTCCCAGAGCGCGCTAGAATGCGCCCCGAACGTGCGGAGAACTGTATGTGGCAACAGACTCTGATAACCCTGCGGGCCAAGCCCCGGGGCTTTCATCTGGTGACGGACGAGTTACTCGCCGGCCTGCCTGAAATCAAGGCATGCCGGGTCGGTCTGTTGCATTTGTGCCTACAGCATACCTCGGCGTCGTTGAGCCTCAACGAGAACGCCGATCCGGCGGTACGTCGCGACTTCGAACGGTTTTTCAATCGGCTGATCCCACAAGGTGCAGCCGGCTATGAGCATAACGACGAAGGCCTGGACGACCTCCCGGCGCACTTCAAGGCCAGTTTGCTAGGCTGTCAATTGAGTTTGCCGATCACGGCGGGCCGATTGGCGTTAGGTAGCTGGCAAGGTGTTTATCTGGGCGAGCACCGGGATCATGGCGGTGCTCGTAAAGTCCTCGCCACCGTGCACGGTGAAGGGGCATAACCCGCTGGTTACCAGTGGATGTTGAATTTTTTCTGGCGGTCGTCGACAGACGACGAAGCTGGGCTATAACTAATCTGCTTTTCGCAAGTCATGAGGTAGAACATGAGCGACGATGATCTGGAAAACGACGACCTCGAAGTAGGCGACGAAGACGAGGCTGAAGAAGGCCTTGAAGCAGCAGCGGAAGACGTTGCTGACGACGATGGTGGCGACGATACGCCGGCCCCTACCGCCAAAGGCAAGGCCAAGGCTGCGGTGTCGGTAGACGAGCTGCCGAGCGTCGAAGCCAAGAACAAGGAGCGTGATGCTCTGGCCCGCGCGATGGAAGAGTTCCTGGCCAAAGGCGGCAAGGTTCAGGAAGTCGAGGCCAACGTGGTGGCCGATCCACCAAAGAAGCCTGATAACAAGTACGGCAGCCGGCCTATCTAAGGGCCTGCACTGTGTTTGCTGAAAAAGCCCGCCGTCGCTGCGGGCTTTTTCATGGCTTCGCAAGTATCCCCCCGTGGCAGTTGCCGAGCCCGCGAGCCCGCCTTCAATGCCACACGCTCGGGTTTAGCGCAGGTCCGACCAACATGCCAGCAACTCCGGCAATTCTGTCAGGCAACGAATCTCGGCATCCGGTGCCTTGTCTGCTTCCCACGCCTTGCCCGTCGGGTTGAACCAGATCGCGCGCAATCCCGCCTGCTGGGCCCCGGCAATGTCATCGCCGGGATGATCGCCAACATGCACCGCGCGGGCGGCAGTGGTTGCGCCGCGTTGCAGGGCTTCGTGGAACAGGCGGGTATCGGGCTTGGCGATGCCGATGTCTTCGGCGCACAGGGCAAACTTGAAGTAGTCGGCCAGCCCCAGGCGGCGCACGTCGGCATTGCCGTTGGTGACCACGCCCAGGGCATAGCGGTTGCGCAGGATCTCCAGCGTCGGTTGCACCTCGGGGAATATCTCGAGCTGGTGCCGTGCGTGCAGGAAGACTTCGAAGGCCTGCTCGGCCAGTTCGCTTGCCTGTGGGTGGGCGTAGCCGGCTTCTTCCAGGGCGTGCAGCAACACCCGGCGGCGCAAGGCGCTGATGCGATGTTTGAGCTGGGGCTCCAGGCTCAGTACCCGCTCACGAATGGCCCACAAATGCTCGACCGGCAAAGCGCCCAGGACCGGTGTGTGTTCGACCAGCCACTGGCGCAGTACGGCTTCCGCGCTGACGATCACCGGGGCGGTGTCCCACAGGGTGTCGTCGAGGTCGAAGGTGATCAGTTGGATTGTCATTGCTCATCGCCCTTGATGCGTTTGGCCCGAGGGTGGGCGCTGTCGTAGACCGTGGCCAGGTGCTGGAAGTCCAGGTGGGTGTAGATCTGCGTGGTCTTGATGTCCGAGTGGCCAAGCAATTCCTGCACGGCGCGCAAGTCCTGGGAAGACTCCAGCACGTGGCTGGCGAAGGAGTGCCTGAGCATGTGCGGGTGCAGGTTCTGCCCCAGCTCCCGCTCGCCTGCGGCCTTGACCCGAAGTTGCACGGCGCGTGAACCGAGGCGCCGGCCTTTTTGGCTGACGAATAGCGCATCGTCCGGCGGATTGGCCAGGGCGCGCAAGGGTAGCCAGCATTCCAGGGCCTCGCGGGCTTTCCTGCCGATGGGCAGTACCCGGGTCTTGCTGCCCTTGCCGAGCACTTGCACCAGGCCGTCCGCGAGGTCGAGCTGGTCGAGGTTCAGGCCCGTGAGCTCTGACAGGCGCAGGCCGCTGGAGTAGAACAGCTCGAGAATCGCCTGGTCGCGACGGGCCAGGAAGTCATCCTCGACGGCCCCTTCGAGCAGTTGCAGTGTGCGGTCGGTGTCGAGGGTCTTGGGCAGGCGCCGCTCGCCTTTGGGCGGGGCCAGGCCGTTGGCCGGGTCGTGGTCGCACAGACCCTCGCGGTTCAGGTAGTGATAGAGCCCGCGCACGGCCGACAGCAGGCGCGCCAGGCTGCGCGAGGACTGGCCCTGGGCATGCAGGCGCGCGACCAGGCCGCGCAGGCGCTGGATGTCCAGCGCACTCCAGCTGCCGATGTGCAGTTTCTCGCAGTGCGCCAGGACCTTGTTCAGGTCCCGGCGGTAGGCTTCAAGCGTGTGGGGCGACACCTGCCGCTCACTGCGCAAGTGCTCGCAGTAGGCGTCCAGTTGCCGTTCCATGGTCAGCGCACCGAGCGCAGGGTGGTGTTGACCCGTGGCAACACACGGCCCATGACTTCGGCGATGTAGCTGAGGAACAGGGTACCTACCGAGCTTTTGTAGTGCTGCGGATCGCGGCTGGCGATGGCCAGCACGCCATGCAGGCCCTGGTGACTGATGGCGACCACCGCCGTGGAGCCGATCTGCAGGCGTTGTTCTTCACCAAACAGGAAGTCCAACTCATGCTCGCGCAGGGTGCCGCTGACACTCTTGCCTTCGGACAGCAGCCCGCCAATGGCCTTGTGCGCTTCGGCGTCGCTGACCCAGCGGCCGACCGGCAAGGGCTCGTCGCTGAACAGGATCAGGCTGACAAAGGGCACCTGGAAATCCTGGCGCAGGCTGTCTTCGACACTGATGACCAGGTCATCCAGGCTGTTGGCGTCCATCAGGGCGAGGATCAGGCGGCGGGTCTTGTCGAACAGCCGATCGTTGTCGCGGGCGACATCCATCAACTGCGAAAGACGGTGGCGCATCTCGATATTGCGTTCGCGCAGGATTTTCATCTGCCGCTCGACCAGCGAGATGGTATCGCCGCGTTGGTGCGGTATGCGCAGGGCCGGGAGCAGGTCTTCGTGCTCGACGAAAAAATCCGGATGAGCCTCAAGGTACGCGGCAATCGCCGCCGCCTCCAGGCTCTCGGAAGGGCATTCGTCGGGCTGCGGGGCTGGAACCTTGGGCTGATCAGTCATGGATTTGGCTCACTCAAAGACGCACTTGTCCTTCGTATACGCGCACTGCCGGGCCGGTCATCATCACCGGTTGGCCAGGGCCTGCCCATTCAATGGACAAGCGCCCGCCCGGCAGGTCGATCAATAGCGGCGAATCCATCCACCCCTGGCTGATCGCGGCCACTGCAGCGGCGCAGGCGCCGGTACCGCAGGCCTGGGTTTCCCCGGCGCCTCGTTCCCAGACGCGCAACTGTGCACGATTGCGGTCGATGACCTGGAGGAAACCGACGTTGACCCGTGCCGGAAAGCGCGGGTGATGTTCGATCTTCGGCCCCAGTGCATGCACCGGTGCGTTGTTGATGTCGTTCACCCGCAGCACGGCATGGGGGTTACCCATGGACACGGCGGCCAGCTCGACGGTCTGGCCGTCGACCTCCACCGGGTAGCTGTTGGCTTGCGCATCGGCCTGGAACGGGATATCCGCGGGCACCAGGCGCGGTGCACCCATGTTGACGCTGATCTGACCGTCATTGCGAATATCGAGTTCGATAATGCCGCTCTTGGTCTCGACGCGAATCTGGCGTTTGGCCGTCAGGCGCTTGTCCAGCACAAAACGGGCGAAGCAACGCGCGCCATTGCCGCATTGCTCCACTTCGGAACCGTCGGAGTTGAAGATCCGGTAACGGAAATCCACCTCCGGGTTGCTCGGCGCTTCGACGATCAACAACTGGTCGAAGCCGACACCGGTGTGCCGGTCGCCCCATTGTTTGGCGTGCTTGGGCAGAATGTGCGCGTGCTGGCTGACCAGGTCGAGGACCATGAAGTCGTTGCCCAGGCCGTGCATCTTGGTAAAACGCAGCAGCATGGGGTTACTCCGGCAGCAGGCTTTCGCCAGCAAACAACTCGGCTACCGTCTCGCGGCGACGCACTTCGAATGCCTGATCACCGTCCACCAGCACTTCGGCACAACGGCCGCGAGTGTTGTAGTTGGAACTCATGACAAACCCGTAGGCACCGGCCGAATGCACGGCCAGCAAGTCGCCTTCTTCCAGCGCCAGTTGACGATCCTTGGCCAGAAAGTCACCGGTTTCGCAGATCGGGCCGACGATGTCGTAGGCACGGGTCGCGTTGTCGCGTGGGCGCACGGCCGTGACGTCCATCCAGGCCTGGTACAGCGCCGGGCGGATCAGGTCGTTCATGGCCGCGTCGACGATGGCGAAATCCTTGTGTTCGGTGTGTTTGAGGTACTCGACCTGGGTCAGCAGCACGCCGGCGTTGGCGACGATGAAACGGCCCGGCTCGAACACCAGCGCCAGGTCGCGACCGTCGATGCGCTCGCGCACGGCCTTGATGTAGTCGGCCGCCAGCGGTGGCTCTTCATCGCGATAACGCACACCCAGGCCGCCGCCCAAGTCGATGTGGCGCAGGTAGATCCCGCAATCGCTGAGGCGGTCGATCAGCGCCAGCAGGCGGTCGAGGGCATCAATGAATGGGGGCAGGGTGGTCAGTTGCGAACCGATGTGGCAATCGACGCCGACCACTTCCAGGTTCGGCAGTTGGGCGGCGCGCACATAGACGTCTTCGGCGTCAGCGATGGCGATGCCGAACTTGTTTTCTTTGAGGCCGGTGGAAATGTACGGGTGGGTGCCGGCATCGACGTCCGGGTTCACGCGCAGCGAGATCGGTGCACGCACACCCAGCTCCGCGGCCACCACTTGCAGGCGCTCCAGCTCGTCGGTGGACTCGACGTTGAAGCAGTGCACGCCGACTTCCAGGGCGCGGCGCATGTCGTCACGGGTCTTGCCGACACCGGAGAACACGATCTTGTCGGGTGCGCCGCCAGCGGCCAGGACTCGCTCCAGCTCGCCACGGGAGACGATGTCAAAACCGGCGCCCAGGCGCGCCAGGACATTCAGTACGCCCAGGTTGGAGTTGGCCTTGACCGCGAAGCAGACCAGGTGCGGAGTACCCGCCAGGGCATCGGCATACGCCAGGTACTGGGCTTCGATGTGCGCACGGGAGTAGACATAGGTGGGGGTGCCAAAGCGCTCGGCGATGGCGGACAAGGCAACACCTTCCGCGAACAGCTCACCGTCACGGTAGTTAAAAGCGTCCATGATGTTCCCTTAGTAGGTGCTGTTGCTGTGTTCGTGCGCTTTGGACTGCGACGATTTCGCCTGTTCATCTGCAGGCTTGCTGTCATCGGGCAGGTACAGCGGGCCTTTTTGACCGCAGGCCGATAATAGGCAGGTAAAAGCGACGAGCGAAGTGAGCGCAGCAAGGGAAGAGATCAGGCGCTTCATGGCGAAATCCTTGAGAATGCGTTAATTGCGCCGGAGTATACCGGCCACCCGGCAGCTTGCCTATGCGACGGGCCACCCGTCCGGCGGGCCTTTGCCCGCCGCCTGCGATCGGGCGGTCAGTGGCGGGTGGTAATTGGTCCGCCATGCCCGGTGCTTGGTCGGTATCCTTTGCAATCGCCGGAGCGCGTCCGTATCTTGCGGCGCTTGAGCGTAAGTAGACACTTTTTGAGGTTGCCGCAATGAGTTTGACTGAAGCCCGTTTCCACGACCTGGTCGATGCCACCCAGCAGACACTGGAAGATATTTTCGATGACAGCGGCCTGGATGTTGATCTGGAAAGTTCGGCCGGGGTGCTGACCGTCAAGTTCGAAGGCGGCAGCCAGTTGATC
Organism: Pseudomonas sp. RA_35y_Pfl2_P32; assembly: GCF_963970735.1. Lineage (NCBI taxonomy): Bacteria > Pseudomonadati > Pseudomonadota > Gammaproteobacteria > Pseudomonadales > Pseudomonadaceae > Pseudomonas > Pseudomonas sp. RA_35y_Pfl2_P32. The sequence goes on along the minus strand of NZ_CAXAQF010000008.1, from coordinate 59,928 downwards.
TTCAGCCGCCAGGAGCCACTGCGTCAGCTGTGGTTGGCAGCGGTGTCCGGCGGTTTCCACTTCGACTACGACGAAGAAAGCGAGCGTTGGATGTGTGACAAGAGCGAAGAGCAGCTCGGTGAAATGCTTGAGCGCATCGTCAAGCAGCAAGCCGATGCCGAGCTCGACTTCGAAGGTCTCTGACAGCGTGGCCGAACCTGCCCCCGTTCGTGCGCCCAAGCCGCTGTACAGCAATGTCAGCCCGGCCGTGCCATCGCCCTGCACCAATGTCTGCCGGCTGGACGAGGAGAAAGTCTGCAAGGGTTGTTTTCGTCATGTCGAAGACATTCGCGAATGGCGTTCGGCGGACGATGCGCGACGCCGGGTGATTTGCGCCCAGGCGCAGAGTCGCCGCACCGGCGTTGCTCCGTAAGTGCCACCTGCCGCGACCGGCTTGTATATTTTTTGAGCTGTGATAGTGTCCGGTTACGCCTCAACCCATCGAGGCGCGTGAAAACCCCGCCTGTTTTATGGCGGGGTTTTGCTTTTTTCGTGCAGAAGAAAGGAGTCTGCCTGAATCATGACCGTACCTTCCATCACTCTTACCCGTCTGGACGTACAACGTCTGGAGCGCCTGATCGACAGCCTGGATGACACGCTGCCAGGCGTGATCGCGCTGCAAACCGAACTGGATCGCGCCGATACTCTGGTCGGTCACGATGAGGTGCCTGCCGATGTCGTAACCATGAACTCGCGTGTTCATTGCCGTGAAGAAAGCAGCGGCAAGGACTATCACCTGACCCTGGTCTATCCCAAGGACGCGAATGCCGACGAAGGCAAGATCTCCATTCTTGCACCGGTCGGCAGCGCCTTGCTGGGCCTGAAGGTTGGCCAGCACATCGACTGGCCGGCACCGGGTGGCAAGACCCTGAAGCTGACCCTGCTCGAAGTCGAGAACCAGCCAGCCAATGGCGGCGAATTCTCCCTCTGAGAAGGCTTCAAACCTGTTCGAGCGCCTTGTTCAAAGCGCGCTCCAGGTCTGCCTTGTAGCGCAGGTACAGATTGCTCGAGCCGGTGCTCTCACCCGGCAGCCCTGACAGATCCAGGTCGGTGATGTAGCAGCGATAGGGCTGCAACTCCCGGCGCTGCCCGACGATCTCCCGCGCCACCACGGCAAACAGCTGATCGCCGTATTCCAGTTCGCTGTACTCCCGTTGATTGCAATACAGGGTGACCTGCACCTTCCCCGGCGCAGTTTTGCCGATAATCGCCTGCACGTCGTAGAACGGCCTGTCAGCGGGGATCTGCGGTGCTGGCTGCGGCTCGACCCGGCGGGCTCGCCCGGTGCCCGAGGGCAGCAACTGGTAGTAGTGGGTGTCCAGTTGCGGCAGCGGCTGCGTGGCGTCCATGGGCAGCATGGCATCGCGGCGAAACAGGATCGACTGCACGAAACGCTGCAGGGGCACCAGCAGGCTGTTGTCATCGTGATAGGGCTGGCGCTGGTGCCACAGGGCGTTGAACTCATCCAGCACATACAGCTCGGCCCCGCTGTCGCCGACGCGGTAGAACACTTGAAGGCAGCCGGGTTGCCCCATGGGCAGGATCAGCGCCAGGTCGAGCTCTTCCAGGGCCATCGGGTCCAGGTGCAGCGGGCTGTAGGCGGTCTGTTCCTGGCCGAGGTAATCGAGCAGCGCGGGCAGGCTGCCCAGGGCCACATGCCGGACCCGGCCGGGCACCAGCTCCAGTACGTGGTAGTGCTGCTGGACCTGAATCAGGTAGCGCTGGTTGAGGTCGCTCAGCAACAGGTGCTGCGCGGTGTCGAAGATCTCCTCGACCCGCCGGGCAATGAATTGCGCGCGGTTGTGGCAGAAGCACTGGACCCGCAGGTGCGGTTGTCGGGGGCCTTGGGGCAGGTGGTTAAGGTAGTCGCGCAGGCAGTCGAGCAAGGCATGAGCCCCGTCATGACGATTGACCAGCACTTCATTCCAACTGTTGAGCGTGACCTGGTCGAGGGTCAGTACCAGGTTTTCGCGGACCCCGGCATAACTCAGCGAGTCGGTGCGCTCGGTGGTCATCAGGATGTTCAGGTCGCGGTGATGCTTGAGCGGGTCGATGCCCACGTTCACCAGGATCAGCACCTCGGCCGGCTCGCTGGCACGCAGCAGTTGCTCTTCCTCGACGCTGGCCAGCGGCAGGGCGATGGTCTGCTGCAGGCTGCCCAGCAGATTGAACAGCTCGAACTCACTCAGGTCGCTGCTGCCTGGGTGCAGTGCCAGGCGTGTGCTGCTGTCGATCACGCCGTTGCGGTGGCACCAGGTCAGCAATTCCAGGAGCTGGCCGCTGCGTTTGAGCGGCGCGAAGTGTTCCCACTCGAGGTTGCCCAGGCTGCCGTTGTACAGGCCCCAATGGGTCTGGCCGGGGGCTTTTTTGTTGGCGGACTGCACCAGCGTCAGGGTGTCTTCGGCCAGGTCCGGGGCAATGCCGGGGTTGATGAACTCGACCTTGTCGGCCTTGCGCTCAAAGGCCGCATAGAGCCGGCGGCCGAGTACATTGAGGTCGCGTTTGTTGATCAGGCTGACGCTGCGTTCGGTGCGGGCAAACTGGCTGAGGAAGCGATAGCTGTAGTTGAGCTCGTTGACCAGGGCCCGGCGCTCGGCGCTGACCTGACGGACCTTCCACTGGCTGCGGCTGTCGAGCAGCGCCAGCTGTCGATGGTCCCAGTGCCACTCCTGGGCCAGTCGCAGCAGGAGCTGACTCTGCCAGCGGGTGTTGCGTTGAGGGGTGGCACCGCTGAGCTTGCGGTTGACCTTGAGGTACAAGGCGCGGCGCACCAACTCCAGGCGCTCCGTCTCGCCCCGGGCGCTCAGGTACTGCTCGATGCGGCGGTACACCATGATGTAGGGGTCGAGCTCGTCCAACTCCAGGCGGTTGGCGAACACCGCCTGCTTGAAGCGCAGGCTCAGGCATTCGACCTGCGGATGCTCACTGGCATAGACCTCGATCAGCAGCAGTTTGAGCACCGACTTGTAGGGTGACTCGATGCCTTTGAACAATTGCCAGAGCCCGGCACCGATGAATTCGCCGGGCGGAATGTGGGCCAGGTGGCCGAGGTCGAGGGTCTCGTCGGCGCGCACAAAACGCTTGGACAGCAGGGTGTGGGTATACAGCTCGTAGCCGGCTTCTTCATACACCGGCACCAGCCACCAGATCGGCGTGCGCCCGGCGAGCCAGATCGCGGTGCGATAGAACTCGTCCAGCAGCAAGTAGTGTTGGGTGGTGCCGCAGTCCTCGGAACTGAGCTGGCTATCGCGTTCGCCGCGGACAAACCGCTGCGGCTCGATCAGGAAACAGTGGACCTCGGCGCCCTGACTGGCGGCCCAGGCTTCGAGCAACTGACATTTTTTTCCCAGTTCGAGGAGTTCGTCCGCACTCAGTTCCGGGGCGTGGCAGACCCACAGGTCCATGTCGCTCTGATCGGCCTGGGCCAGGGTGCCCAGGCTGCCCATCAGGAACAGGCCCTGAATCGGCTGTGGCGGGTTGCCGCGACGGGCCTTGTAGGAAAACGAACGGGCCAGGCGTTGCGCTTCTGCGAGGGTGCCGGTGTCAGGTTCGAAGTTCGCCACGCCGGCAGGGGTGCTGCCCGAGACGTAGCCCGGCAAGAGGGGGTGATTGACATGGAAAAACAGCGGCAACAGCTTGAGAACCACTTGCTGGCGCGGTGACAACCCTTCCATGGCCCGGGCCAGGCGGCCGTCATTGAGTCTGAGGAAGCGCGCGCGCAACTGACTGAGAACCTTGCGATCGATTCCCTCGTCCAGGTCGGGGCGGATTTCATGGGTGCGGGTCATGTCAGCTCAAACCGGCTCGCAGTCAACGAACGTGGGAAAGTCTCAGGGGCGGGGCCAGTCTACAGCCTCGTGCGCCAGACTTTTAAGCTGATTATTGATTTCTGGCGCCAAATTTCTATCGGCTGGCGACAGTCTGCCCGCGGAAATCCCGATGCAGGGGTTCCCGTGGGCGATACCGGTGTCGTTATGCGGTTTCTTTGACGGACAGGATGGTCAGTACAGTCTGCACATTCTGCGCGGCGTCACGCCCCAGGCTGGTCAGATACCCGCCATCGGGTTGATCGATCAGTTCTTTTTCGAACAGGCGTTGTGCGGCGGCGATAGCTTTCGGGGCAGCGGTCTGATGAATTTTCAAACCTTCCTGGGAACTGTCCAGGTTGAAGAGTGCAAGGATTTCCAGTTCGGCAACCAGCTCAGGGGTAAGCGACATAAGGACTCCAGACTTTCTAGGAATATGACTGTAGCGCCCCTAAGGTGAACGCACTCGGGCGAGCTGTCCAGTGTTGGCTGCGGGCTTTTCGCCCGCCCAGGTGATTCTTATTTCTTTTCCGGCGGCAGCTCGGGCAGGGCGCGCAGGGCGGCTTCGTACCACTGGGTGTCGAATGCGCGGTCTTCTTCGAGGATTGCGTCGATTTCCACCGCCAGCACGTGGGCCATCAGGCTGAGGATTTCCTCGCGCTCGTAACCCACCAGGGTCAGTTTGTTGAAAGTGGCTTTGGCCGCGGGCGGATTGTCGCTTTCGATCTGGTTTTCGATGGCTTCGATCAGGGTGTTCTCGGCGAACGCTTCGTCGTCGATGTCGTCGTTCGCATTGGTGCCGGGGGTCAGCTCGCTCATGGCAGGCTCCTCAAGGTAAGGCCAGCAGTTTACCTGCATTCAGCGCCGTGATGCTGCTGGCGAGAGTGCCCCTGAGGATCTATAACAGTCGCTGCCAACCCCCTGCACGGCCTGGAGGCTTTGTGATGCTCAAGCTTTATGGTTTTTCCGTCAGCAATTACTACAACATGGTCAAACACGCCTTGCTGGAGAAGGGCCTGGCGTTTGAAGAGGTCGCCTTTTATGCCGGCCAAAGCCCGGAGGCGTTGGCGATCAGCCCGCGGGGCAAAGTGCCGGTGCTGGGGGGCGAGCAGGGTTACATCAACGAGACCAGCGTGATCCTGCAGTACCTCGAAGACACCCAGAGTGGCCCTGCGCTGCTGCCCAAGACGCCGTTCGAGCGGGCTCAGGTGCTGGCGCTGGCCAAGGAAATCGAGCTGTACATCGAACTGCCGGCCCGCGCGTGTTTCGCCGAGGCGTTTTTTGGCATGCAGGTACCTGACGCGATCAAGGAAAAAGCCAAGGGCGAGTTGCTGCTGGGCATTGCATCCCTGGGACGGCACGGCAAGTTTGCCCCCTACGTGGCGGGCGACAGCCTGAGCATCGCCGATCTGTACTTCCTGTACAGCGTCAGCCTGGCCTGTGCGGTGGGTAAAAAACTGTTCGAGCTGGATCTGTTGGCAGAGCTGCCGGCGGCCAGGGCATTGCTGGAGCGTTTACAGGAAACGCCGATTGCACAGCGCATCAATGCCGACAAAGACGCAGGTATGCCTGCATTTTTGGCGATGATTGCCTCTAAAAAATGATGGGGGGCTTCTTTTAGATCGCTTTCGCTGGCGAGCCGCAAGCGGGCTCGCCAGCGAAGCTTTGCGCGTTTAGCGGTTGGCCAACAGCGCCTGGCCGCGAACCACCGCCGCCTTCACCTGAGCCGGTGCAGTGCCGCCAATGTGGTTACGGGCATTGACCGAACCTTCCAGGGTCAGCACGGCAAACACGTCCTGCTCGATCTGGTCGCTGAACTTGCGTAGTTCTTCCAGGCTCATTTCCGCCAGGTCCTTGCCACTTTCCACGCCGTACTTCACCGCGTGCCCGACGATTTCGTGGCAGTCACGAAATGGCAGGCCACGGCGTACCAGGTAGTCGGCGAGGTCGGTCGCGGTGGAGAAACCACGCAAGGCCGCTTCACGCATGATGGCGTGTTTTGGCTTGATCGCCGGGATCATGTCGGCGAAGGCCCGCAGCGAGTCGCGCAGGGTGTCGGCGGCGTCAAACAGCGGTTCCTTGTCTTCCTGGTTGTCCTTGTTGTAGGCCAGAGGCTGGCCTTTCATCAGGGTCAGCAGGCCCATCAGCGCGCCGAACACTCGGCCGCTTTTACCGCGTACCAGTTCCGGAACGTCGGGGTTTTTCTTTTGCGGCATGATTGAGCTGCCGGTGCAGAAGCGATCCGGCAGATCGATGAATTGGAACTGTGCACTGGTCCACAGCACCAGCTCTTCGGAGAAGCGCGACAGGTGCATCATGGCGATGCTCGCGGCGGCGCAGAATTCGATGGCGAAGTCGCGATCCGACACGTTGTCCAGCGAGTTGCCGCCGACGGCGTCGAAGCCCAGCAGCTGTGCGGTCAACTCGCGGTCGATCGGGTAGGTGGTGCCCGCCAGCGCGGCGCTGCCCAGGGGCATGCGGTTGGTGCGCTTGCGGCAGTCGACCAGGCGCTCGTAGTCACGGCTGAGCATTTCGAACCAGGCCAGCAAGTGATGCCCGAAGGTCACTGGCTGGGCGGTCTGCAGGTGCGTGAAGCCCGGCATGATGGTCTCGGCTTCGCGCTCGGCTTGCTCCAGCAGGCCTTTTTGCAGGCGGGTGATTTCAGCCAGGATCAGGTCGATTTCGTCACGCAGCCACAGGCGGATATCGGTCGCCACCTGGTCGTTACGGCTGCGGCCGGTGTGCAGCTTTTTGCCGGTGACGCCGATGCGGTCGGTCAGGCGCGCTTCGATGTTCATGTGCACGTCTTCGAGGTCGATGCGCCAGTCAAAGGTGCCGGCCTCGATTTCACCCTGGATGGTGTGCAGGCCGTCGATGATGCTGTCGCGCTCGGCGTCGGTCAGCACGCCTACCTTGGCCAGCATGGTGGCGTGGGCGACGGAGCCCATGATGTCGTGGCGATACAGGCGCTGGTCGAAAGTGACGGAGGCGGTGAAGCGGGCGACGAAGGCGTCGACGGGTTCACTGAAGCGGCCGCCCCAGGACTGATTGGTCTTGTCAGTGCTCATGAATTCGCTCGTGATCGGCTGAAGGAGAATGGCGTAAAAACCTGCTGCGGATAATAACAGGGTTGCCAATCCTGTCGGTGACGCTGGTCGATACGTTTTTTTCGAATGGAGGGCCATACTCAAGAGGCCGCCGCCAAGAATGCGCAACGATATTTGTCAATTGCCCACTTTTGGCACGGCGAGCGTCTACAGTTGGACGTTAGGAGCCGCGCGAACGATGCACGCAGCGCTCAGACGCCAGGCCGAAAACCAACGAGCGGGGTGTGCATATTGACTACCAACATTCCCCGTGGTGATGCCTGGCCAGGACTGATTTTCAACGCGGCTGCACCGGCATCGATAAATATTGCTGTCCGACGTGCGGCACTTTTTGGCGCTCGCGCTAGTCTTAGCGTGGATCGCGGTGACGGACGTCACTTCACCTGTCTACGCTATCCTTGTGCGAGACTCACGCAGGAATCCAGCGCAATATGAATGTCCTGATCGTTGATGACGAACCCCTAGCCCGCGAGCGCCTGAGCCGTATGGTCGGCGAACTCGAGGGATACAGTGTCCTGGAGCCCAGCGCCACCAATGGCGATGAGGCGTTGACCCTGATCGAGAGCCTGAAGCCTGACATCGTGCTGCTCGATATCCGCATGCCCGGCCTGGACGGGCTGCAAGTCGCTGCCCGCTTGTGCGAGCGTGAAACCCCGCCGGCGGTGGTGTTCTGTGCCGCCCAGGATGAATTTGCCATCGAGGCCCTGCAAGCCAGCGCAGTGGGCTACCTGATCAAACCGGTGCGTTCGGAGCAACTGCTCGAAGCCCTGAAAAAGGCCGAGCGGCCCAATCGTGTGCAGCTCGCGGCCCTGACCCGTCCGGCGGCCGAAAGCGGCAGCGGGCCGCGCAGCCATATCAGCGCCCGTACCCGCAAAGGCATCGAACTGATCCCGCTGGGGCAAGTGGTCTATTTCATTGCCGACCACAAATACGTGACCTTGCGCCACGAAGGCGGCGAAGTGCTGCTGGATGAACCGCTCAAGGCCCTCGAAGACGAGTTTGGCGACCGTTTTGTACGTATCCACCGCAATGCGCTGGTGGCCAGGGAGCGGATCGAGCGCCTGCAACGTACGCCACTGGGGCATTTCCAGCTGTTTCTCAAAGGCCTCAACGGCGATGCGCTAATTGTCAGCCGGCGCCATGTCGCCGGTGTGCGCAAGATGATGCAACAGCTGTAGAGCGCGGCTGGGCACCGATTCCACGCCCCTTTCGCGGGCAAGCGAGGCCAGGGAGGCCGAGCTGTTTCTGATTCAAGTCAAAGCGAATTTGGCTGAGCTGTTATTATCCGCCGTATCTATTCAGTACGGATTGATCCATGTCCCCTCGCGAAATCCGCATCGCTACCCGCAAAAGTGCCCTGGCCTTGTGGCAGGCCGAATACGTCAAGGCTCGTCTGGAGCAGGCTCATCCCGGCCTGGTCGTGACACTGGTGCCCATGGTCAGTCGCGGCGACAAGCTGCTTGATTCGCCCCTGTCGAAGATCGGTGGCAAGGGCTTGTTCGTCAAGGAACTGGAAACCGCGCTGCTCGAAAACGAAGCCGACATTGCCGTGCACTCGATGAAAGATGTGCCGATGGACTTCCCTGAAGGCCTGGGCCTGTTCTGCATCTGTGAGCGCGAAGACCCGCGCGATGCCTTTGTCTCCAACACCTACGCCAGCCTCGACGCATTGCCCCAGGGCAGCGTGGTGGGCACGTCGAGCCTGCGTCGCCAGGCACAACTGCTGACCCGTCGCCCGGACCTGCAGATCCGCTTCCTGCGTGGCAACGTCAACACGCGCCTGGCCAAGCTGGATGCTGGCGAGTACGACGCGATCATCCTCGCCGCCGCGGGTCTGATTCGCCTGGGCTTCGAAGACCGCATCAGTGACTCGATCAGCGTCGACGATAGCCTGCCGGCCGGTGGCCAGGGCGCCGTGGGCATTGAATGCCGTAGCGCCGACCACGAAATCCACGCGCTGCTGGCGCCTCTGCACCACCAGGACACCGCCACCCGGGTCACTGCCGAGCGCGCCTTGAACAAGCACCTCAATGGTGGCTGCCAGGTGCCGATCGCCTGTTACGCCGTGCTCGAAGGCGAGCAGCTCTGGTTGCGTGGTCTGGTCGGCGATCCGAACGGCGGCCTGCTGCTCAGCGCCGAGGCCCGTGCGCCTCGCGCCGCTGCCGAGGCCTTGGGTGTGCAAGTGGCCGAAGACCTTTTGCGCCAGGGTGCCGATGACATTCTGAAAGCGGTCTACGGTGAGGCAGGTCACGCGTGACCGGCTGGCGCCTGTTGCTGACGCGTCCGGCAGAGGATTCGGCGGCACTGGCGAGCCTGCTGGCCGAACAGGGGATTTTCAGCAGCAGCTTGCCGCTTTTGGAAATGGCCCCCCTGGCATTGACTGACACAATGCGTGCGGTGATCGACGGTTTCGACCGTTATTGCGCCGTGATAGTGGTCAGCAAGCCGGCGGCCCGAATGGGCCTGGCCCTGCTCGAGCAGCGCTGGTCGCCGTTACCGCGCGTGTCGTGGTTCAGCGTCGGCGCGGCGACGGCACAGGTCCTGCAGGCGCACGGCCTGGACGTCAGCTTTCCGCAGGAGGGCGATGACAGCGAAGCGTTGCTGCAGGTCAGGCCGTTGCGCGAGGCGATCGCGCAGCCCGGCGCGCGGGTGTTGATCCTGCGCGGCGAGGGTGGACGTGAGCTGCTGGCTGAGCGTTTGCGCGAGCAAGGTGCTAGTGTCGATTATCTGGAGGTGTACCGTCGCGGCTTGCCGCAGTACGCCGAGGCGACCTTGCCTGAGCGGATTCAAGCGGAACGCTTGAACGGCCTGGTGGTCAGCAGTGGACAGGGTTTTACGCACCTGCACCAATTGGCCGGTGATGCCTGGCCGGTGTTGGCGCAGTTGCCCTTGTTTGTGCCGAGCCCGCGTGTCGCCGAGATGGCACGGGCTGCGGGCGCCCGAACAGTTGTGGATTGTCGTGGTGCCAGTGCCACGGCCTTGCTAACGGCGTTGGGAGCAACCCGACCCGTTCTCTAATGCAAAGGATGGATACGTGAGCGAAACAGCCTTGCCTAAAGATGACGTCCAGCCCGCGCTCGAGGCGCCGGTTGAAACTGTGAATACCCCAGAGCCGCGCCGGGGCAACGGACTGGCGATTCTGGCGTTGTTGGTGGGCGCCGCGGGCGTGGCCGTTGGCGGTTGGGGCGTCTGGCAGATGCGCAGCCTGCAGGCCAATACCCAGCAACAAGTGGCGCAATTGCAGGCACTGAGCGACCAGGCGCAGGGTCTCAAGCTCAATGAGCAACGCCTGACGGCACGCCTGGAGCAATTGCCGGGTGCCGATGAACTGGATGCGCGTCAACGTCTGGTTGCCCAGTTGCAGGGCGACCAGCAACGCTTGAACCAGCGCCTGGAAACCGTGCTGGGGGCCAGTCGCAAGGATTGGCGTTTGGCTGAGGCCGAGCATTTGTTGCGTCTGGCCAGCCTGCGTCTCTCCGCCTTGCAAGATATCAGCAGTGCCCGGGCATTGGTTCAGGGCGCTGACGACATTCTCCGAGAGCAGAATGACCCCGGTGCCTTCGCTGCCCGCGAGCAGCTCGCCAAGAGTCTGGCGGCGTTGCGCAGCACCGAGCAGCCGGACCGCACCGGGTTGTTCCTGAAACTAGGCGCCTTGCGTGACCAGGTGGCCGAACTCACTGAGCTGGCGCCCGAGTACCACGACCGCGGCGACTCGCTGCTGGGCCTGACTGCCGATGGCGATGGGGCCAGTCGCTGGGCCCAATGGTGGGACCAGATCTCGCGCTACATCCGCGTCGATTTTAATACCGATAAAAACATCCGTCCGTTGCTCGCCGGCCAGAGCCTGACCCAGGTCCGCCTGGCCTTGAGCCTGGCGATCGAGCAGGCGCAATGGGCCGCGCTCAATGGCCAGGCGCCGGTCTACAGCCAGGCGCTGACCGAGGCCCGGGATGTGCTCAAAGGCAGCTTCAACCAGGACAATCCACAAAGCCAGGTGATGCTTGAACAGCTCAGCGAACTGAGCAAGCAGCCAGTCACGGTGCTGACCCCCGATCTGGCAACCACCTTGAGCGCTGTCCAGGGTTACCTCGAACGGCGTAACGTCAATGCCGAGGAGTCGGTGAAGCCTGCGGCCAAGGCCGCCGCGGGCGTAACGCCGGAGACCAGCCCATGAAACGTCTCTACGTAATTGTGTTCCTGGTGATCGCAGCCGCGGGTGCTTTGGGGCTGGCCATCGCCCAGCACTCGGGGTACGTACTGATCGCCTACAAGACCTTCCGTTATGAGTCGAGTCTGTGGGCGACCTTGCTGCTGGTGGCGCTGGTCTGGTTGGTGTTGTGGGGGATCAAGGCCCTGGTCGAGTTGGTGGCAGTCTCCAGTGGCGTGGTCAATCCCTGGTCGAACCGCAACCGCAGCCGGCGGGTCCAGGTGGCGATCGAACACGGTCAACTGGATCTCGCCGAAGGCCGCTGGGCCAGCGCCCAACGCCACTTGCAGCGCGCCGCCGAAGCCGAGCGTCAGCCGCTGCTCTACTACCTGGGCGCCGCCCGGGCAGCCAATGAGCAAGGGCGTTACGAAGAAAGCGACAACCTGCTGGAGCGTGCCCTGGAACGCCAGCCCCAGGCCGAACTGGCGATTGCCTTGAGCCACGCGCAGTTGCAGACCGACCGTGGCGATACCGACGGCGCCCTGGCCACGCTGGTGGCGATGCACGAGCGTCATCCCCACAGTGTTCAAGTGTTGCGCCAATTGCAGCGCCTGCATCAGCAGCGTGGCGACTGGTCCTCGGTGATCCGTCTGTTACCTGAGCTGCGCAAGGACAAGGCGTTGCCGGCCAGTGAGCTGGCTGAACTGGAGCGTCGGGCCTGGGGTGAAAACCTGACCCTGGCGGCGCGCCAGGAAGAAGGGGGGGCTGTGGGCCTGCAATCGCTCAATCGCGCCTGGCAGCAACTGACATCAGCACAACGCCAGGAGCCACAATTGGTGCTGGCTTATGCCGAGCAGTTGCGTCAGCTGGGCGCCGAGGTCGAGGCCGAAGAGGTTCTGCGGGCTGCCCTCAAGCGGCAATACGACAGCCATCTGGCGCGCCTCTACGGATTACTGCGCGGCAGCGATCCGGCGCGCCAGTTGCAGACCGCCGAGGGCTGGCTGAAGCAGCACCCTAACGACCCAAGCCTGTTGTTGACCCTCGGCCGCCTGTGTCTGCAGACCAGCCTGTGGGGCAAGGCGCGGGACTATCTGGAGAACAGCCTGCGCCTGCAGCGCAACCCGGAAGCCTGTGCCGAGCTGGCGCGCCTGCTGGCTCAACTGGGTGACACCGACCGCAGCAATCAACTCTTCCAGGAGGGGCTGGGGCTGCTGGATGAACGCCTGCTGGCTTCGCCCTTACCGGTTCCCGTTCGCGCGTAGGAGAGCGGCAGGCAGGTCCGTCCAGAAGGGCGGGCCTGCTGTGTCACGAAGGCCGGATAACACCGCGATCCTCGCTCTGTAGGCGCAGTCTTACAGTGGACTACACGGGGTCCTGTCGCATCTGTCGGCGTTTCCTTACGTTCTTGTCGAAGTCTGTGGGCCGACCTGCCTTGAAAGGCCTCAGCGCTTTCCTCTACCGTAACGGCCTGTCCCTTCTTCTACGGATAAGTCATGCCTTTGGCCTGCTCACGCTCCTTGTTTTTCATGGCGTTCCTTGCTGGTGCCATGGCCTTGGGCGCTTCGTATTATCTGGAGTACGCCATCGGGCTCGAACCTTGTGGCCTCTGCATGCTACAGCGGGCCTGCCTGCTGCTGTTCACGCTGGTCTGCATGAGCGCTGCGCTGCACGGTCCCCAGCACCTGGGCAGCCTCCTGTACTGGTTGTCGGGCCTGGCGTGTGCTGGCGCGGGAACGGCCATCGCGTGGCGGCAGGTGTTGTTGCAAAGCGACCCGGTCGAGCAGTTGGTGGCCTGCTCGCCAGAGGCACTGGGCTATTCACCGGACACTCCGTTGCTGTGCCTGCTCAAGCGAATGTTCGATGGCACTGTCGATTGTGCGCATATTTCCTGGTCGCTGTTCGATCTGAGTATCGCGGAGTGGAGCCTGATGTTTTTTGTCGCGGTGATGATTCTCGCCACTTACCAAACCCTGCGACTGGTCTGGTATGCCTGTCAGCGACCGTCCAGCGGCGAGTCGTCGCACCCGGGCTGGTCAACGGATTAAACACTTGTATGAACTTTATCTCCTGCGTACCTTGAAGCAGTTGGCGTGCGAGCATAATCTGGCCCGCACGTGTCATTGGATTCATGTTGCTCGATGGTGCTTTGCCTGGTCGAACCTTGATCTTCAAGTCTTGCGGCCAGCGCGGGCAGCATTACCCAAAAGGGAAGAGAGATCACCATGCTCGAAAGTTGTCAGAATGCTCAGGAACGCTGGGGTGGAGTGCACCTGCTGATCGATCGCTGGTTGCAGGAGCGTCACGAGCTGGTTCGGGCCTATGACGCTCTCGGCGCCAAGCCCGAGGCGCTGGGCGACAATCGCCAGCCCTTGCAGGAGTTTTGCGCAATCCTGGTCGACTACGTTTCTGCCGGCCATTTCGAGATCTACGAACAGCTCACCGGCGAGGCCAAGGCGTTTGGCGACAAGCGCGGGCTGGAGCTGGCTGAAACCCTCTACCCACGCATCGACGTGATCACTGAAAAGCTGTTGGCGTTCAATGATCTGTGCGATGCCGGCAAGTGTGTTGCCGAGAAGTTCAAGGAACTGGGTGGCTTGCTCCACGAGCGCTTCGAACTGGAAGACTGCCTGATCGAAGTGCTGCACACCGCCCACAAGGAAGAGGCTCCGGCACAAGCCTGAGCCTTGAGCGGTAGACAACCTCCAAACGGTGCGCACGGCGCGCCGTTTTTCGTTATGGCGAGTTGATCAGCCGGAGGCGCCGAGCAGCTCCACTTCAAATACCAAGGGTGTAAACGGGGCAATCAGGTCACCGGCGCCGTCGGCACCATAGGCCTGCGCCGATGGGATCACCAGGCGCCATTTTGCCCCCACGGGCATCTGCTGCAGGGCCGTGCGCCAACCGTGGATCACGCTATCGAGACTGAACCATTGTGGCTGCTCGTTCTGATCGAACACCGTGCCGTCGGGTAGCTTTCCAACGTAACGAACCTGGACCTTGCCATGGGGGCCGGCCTTGGCGCCGTTACCCGCCACTTGCTCGGTCATCAGAATGCCGTCCGCCAGTTCGCGCACTCCTGGCCGGGACTTTTCGCTAGCCAGAAAACGCTGCTCTGTTTGCAGGGCAACTTCGCTTTGCGGCACTTCAGGCTGCTTGGCCATTCGTGCTTCATGCGCGGCCAGTACCCGCTCGATCTGCTGGTCGTCGAGCGTCAGCGGCTTGCCTTGATAGGCCTGTTGCAGACCTTCGACCAGTGCTTGGATCTGCAGGTCGGGAGCCTCCTGGCGCAGGCGTTCGCCCAGGCTCGCGCCGAGGCTGTAGGCGAGATCATGGGCCTCGTTCCCAGGTTTTTTTTCAGCAGCCTGAGCCATTGAAAACATCAGGCACAGGGGTAAAAAAAGCAGGCGCGACATAAGCGTTCTCCAGCGTAGAATGCGCAGGATTATGCCAGTGAGAATGCATAGGTCGGTGAACTGCTTTGGGGGGAGAGCGGAACATTTTCAGTTCCGTGCAACGCATGGCAATCGATACTGTCAACATGCCCTAGCGGCGGTAGCAGCAGAGGTCTAGTATGAGCCGCACTCACGTCAGCCAGGAGGTAAACCATGTCGGCCAATAAGAAGCCTGTAAATACTCCGTTGCACTTACTCCAACAGCTCTCGGGCAGCCTGCTCGAACACTTGGAAAATGCTTGTTCACAAGCCTTGGCTGATGCTGAAAAACTGCTCGCCAAGCTGGAAAAACAACGCGGAAAAGCACAAGAAAAACTGCACAAATCGCGCACCAAATTGCAGGACGCTGCGGCGGCCGGCAAGTCCAAGGCACAGGCCAAGGCCAAGGGTGCGGTCAAGGAACTTGAAGACCTGCTCGACGCGCTCAAGGACCGTCAATCCGAGACGCGCAACTACATCCTCAATCTCAAGCGCGATGCCCAGGAAAGCCTGAAGCTGGCCCAGGGTGTAGGCCGGGTGAAAGAGGCCGTTGGCAAGGTCCTGACCCAGCGTTCGGCCAAGCCCGCACCTGCGGCAAAAAAACCTGCGGCCAAGCCCGCAGCGACCAAGGCTCCGGCTAAAGCGGCGGCCAAGCCTGCAGCCAAGGCACCGGCTAAAACTGCAGCGGCCAAATCGGTTGCGGCCAAGCCTTCCGCCGCCAAGCCTGCCGTGAAAACCGCAGCCGCTAAATCGGTTGCCGCTAAACCTGCGGCCAAGCCGGCTGCTAAACCCGCCGCCAAACCTGCTGCCAAGGCACCAGCCAAACCGGCAGCAAGACCTGCGGCTGCCAGCGCTGCGAAACCCGCGGCTAAACCTGCAGCCAAGCCAGCGGCTGCCAAACCGGCAGTGGCCAAACCCGCCGCCAAACCTGCGGTGAAAAAACCGACCGCCGCGAAACCGGCTGCTGCCAAGCCGGCCACCGCTAGCGTGGCTGCCAAGCCTGCGACCCCCGCGCCAGCGCCGGCCGCAGTGACCAGCACAGCGCCTGCACCGGCAGTCGCCACCAACACCCCGACCAGCGCTTCCTAAGCCGAGGTCAACGCGGCGCGCAGCTGTTGCAGCGCGTCGCGATCAAGGTGGGCGGCGTCCGTCGCCACTCCTTCCAGCCACGCGACCAAGTCGTTCGCTTGAGCTGCCGGCCAGTCCTGTGCCGAATTTTCCAGACGCCCCAACAGTTGCCGCTCGGCTGCGAGCTCCAGTGCCTGGACCTGCGCGCGCAGAGTCGCGAGCTGTGGGTCCGATGCGGCGGCGGGTTTCCATCGCGTGCGCAATTGCCGAAGGGGCTCCACCACGTCACGGGACCAGGGCAGGGCAACGTGCTGAAGCGCATGCAGGCGTTGCCGGTTGCAGGCGACTCCCCGCGCACCGAGCCAGGCCGCGCAGAGCAGCAGGCAGACATTGGCCCCGGCCCCTTGCAATCGCAGGCACGCGTCTTCCACGCCCGGCTGTGCATAGGTATCGAGGGAAAAGCTCCACAGGTCAGAGGACATAGTGCTACTCGCGCCAGTTGCGAGCGAAGCTGGTAGACTCCGCCGCCATTATGATTCGACTTCAGAACCTGACTTTACAGCGTGGCCCGCAACGTCTGCTAGAAGACGCCGAGCTGACCCTGCACGCCGGCCACAAAGCCGGCCTCATCGGTGCCAATGGCGCCGGCAAATCGAGCCTGTTCGCCTTGATCCGGGGCGAGCTGCACCCAGACTCGGGTGACTGCTTCCTGCCGGCCGATTGGCGTATCGCCCACATGCGCCAGGAGATCGAGACCCTCGAACGCCTGGCGGTCGACTACGTGCTCGATGGCGACCTGCGTCTGCGCGAGGTCCAGCGCGATCTCGTGGCAGCCGAAGCGGCCCATGACGGTGCCGCCCTGGCGCGCCTGCATTCGGAGCTCGACAGCGCCGATGGCTATACCGCCGACGCCCGTGCGCGCAAGTTGCTCGCCGGACTGGGGTTCACCAACGAGCAGATGGACCGTCAGGTCGGAGATTTCTCCGGTGGCTGGCGGATGCGTCTGAACCTGGCGCAGGCATTGATGTGCCCCTCGGACCTGTTGCTGCTCGATGAGCCGACCAACCACTTGGACCTCGACGCCATCATCTGGCTCGAAGAGTGGCTCAAGAGCTACCCCGGCACCCTGCTGCTGATTTCCCACGACCGTGACTTCCTCGATGCGGTGGTCGATCACGTGGCCCACGTCGACCAGCGCAAGATCACCCTGTACCGCGGTGGCTACACGGCGTTCGAACGGGCCCGTGCCGAACGCCTGGCCCAGCAGCAACAGGCCTACGAGAAGCAGCAGGCGCAACGGGCGCACATGGAAAGCTACATCGCCCGCTTCAAGGCCCAGGCCACCAAGGCCCGCCAGGCCCAGAGCCGGATCAAGGCGCTGGAGCGGATGGAAGAGTTGTCCGCTGCCCACGTCGATTCGCCGTTCGACTTCGTGTTCCGCGAGTCGACAAAAATCTCCAGTCCGTTGATCGACCTGTCCGACGCCCGCCTGGGGTATGGCGACAAGACCATCCTGGAGAAGGTCAAGCTGCAACTGACCCCCGGCGCCCGGATCGGCCTGCTCGGCCCCAACGGTGCCGGCAAGTCGACCTTGATCAAGAACCTTGCCGGGGAGCTCGAACCCCTGGCCGGCCGCCTGACCCGTGGCGAGAATACGGTGGTGGGTTACTTTGCCCAGCACCAACTGGACTCGCTGGATGCCAAGGCCAGCCCATTGCTGCACTTGCAGCGCCTGGCACCGAGCGAACGTGAACAAACCCTGCGCGACTTCCTCGGCGGCTTCGATTTCCGTGGTGCACGGATCGATGAGCCGGTGCTGAATTTCTCCGGCGGTGAAAAAGCTCGCCTGGCGCTGGCCTTGATCGCCTGGGAGCGGCCGAACCTGCTGCTGCTCGACGAACCGACCAACCACCTGGACCTGGAAATGCGCCTGGCGCTGACCATGGCCCTGCAGGAATTCAGTGGCGCGGTACTGGTGGTCTCCCACGACCGTCACCTGCTCAAAAGCACCACCGACAACTTTTTCCTGGTGGCCGATGGCAAGGTCGAGGAGTTTGACGGCGACCTGGAAGACTACGCCCGCTGGCTGGTCGAGTATCGCCAGCGCAACGCGCCGGTGAGCAACACCCCGGTCAACCCGGACAAGACCGACAAGAAGGCCCAGCGCCAGGCAGCCGCGGCGTTGCGTCAGCAACTGGCACCGCACAAGCGCGAGGCCGACAAGCTGGAGGCCGAGCTGGGCAAGCTGCACGAGAAACTCGCGAAGGTGGACGCCAGCCTGGGCGACAGCGATATCTACGAGCCGGCACGCAAGAATGAATTGCGTGACCTGCTGGCCGAACAGGCCAAGTTGAAAGTTCGTGAAGCCGAGCTCGAAGAAGCCTGGATGGAGGCCCTGGAGCTGCTGGAGGGCATGCAGGCGGAGCTGGAGGCGTTGTCGTGATGGAAGCGTTCAAGCTGCCATTGCCGGCCATCTGGGTCGAGCCGATCTGGCTCGGCGCGCAGATCCTGCTGATCCTGTTGGCGGGCTACCTGACGCAGCGCTTCGTGGCCAAGGGCCTGACCCGCCTGGGGGAGCGCTATCCGTTTCCGCCGCAGTTGCTGATGCCACTGCGCGGCGGCCTGCGCTGGCTGATCATGGGCAGCGCGCTGATCTTTGTCCTCGAGCGCCTGGGGGTTTCCGCCACGGTGCTGTGGACCGCGCTGTCCGGGTTTGTCGCGGTCGCCGCGGTGGCGTTCTTCGCCATGTGGAGTGTTTTGTCGAACCTGCTGTGCGCAATCCTGATTTTTACCGTCGGGCCATTTCGCCTGGGTGATGTGGTCGAACTGGTGGACACCACCGACAAGCCCGGCGTCAAGGGTCGGGTGGTGGCGATCAATCTGCTGTACACCACGTTGATCGAGGCCGAGGAACTGGGCACCGGCAGCGCCATGGTGCAAGTGCCCAACAGCCTGTTCTTCCAACGCTCGGTGCGCCGCTGGCGCGGGAGCGATGTACTGCCTTCCAGCGGCTTTGAAAAATAGCCGGACGGTGACTCGCGCTGGTCGGCAGCGGCCACGTCCTACAAAAAATCGATAGTCATTCGCCGGCTGGCGCATTAGCTTAGACGCCTGACAAGAGCTTGAGTCGAGGTGTGCGATGGTGCTTGAAACATGGCTGGCATTTTTTGCCGCCTGCTGGGTGATCAGCCTTTCTCCGGGCGCCGGCGCCATCGCGTCGATGTCCAGCGGTTTGCGCTATGGGTTCTGGCGCGGTTACTGGAACGCCCTGGGCCTGCAACTGGGCCTGGCCTTGCAGATTGCGATTGTCGCGGCCGGGGTCGGCGCGATTCTCGCGACGTCGGCCACCGCGTTCTATGTGATCAAATGGTTTGGCGTTGCCTACCTGGTGTTTCTCGCCGTCAAGCAATGGCAAGCGCTGCCCAGCGACCTGAACGATGATGCGGCTGTCCGCCCGATCGGCAAGCCCTTGGCCCTGGTGTTCCGCGGTTTCCTGGTGAACATCAGCAACCCCAAGGCGCTGGTGTTCATGCTGGCGGTACTGCCACAGTTCATCGACCCGCACGCACCACTGGTGGCGCAGTACCTGATCCTGGGGGCGACCATGATCTGCGTCGATCTGGTGGTGATGGCCGGCTACACCGGCCTTGCGTCCAAGGTGCTGCGCCTGCTGCGCACCCCCAAGCAACAGAAACGCATGAACCGCACCTTCGCCGGTTTGTTCATCGGTGCTGCGGCGTTCATGGCGACCCTGCGTAAAGCCGTGGTGTAAGCCGTCCGGCACCCAGCAAGGCGACCCTGAGGAGTCCCTTTTTCATTTCTGCGCAGGATAAAACCGCACACAGGACGACAAAGCTTGAGTGAAACTCATTCGAAGTGAACAATATGTAACTTCGTATTTCCAACAGAGATTCATTCATGACTGCCCCGTCCCGTTTTCTGGCCTGGCTGGTGCTCCCATGGTTAGCGCTGTGCAGCTTCAATCTGCTGGCCGACACCGTGGAAGGCGCTCCCCAGGCCCTGCATGTACTCGACTACATTGGCGCCGATTACCCGGCGACGGTCGAGGCAGGCAAGGTGATCGATACCGCCGAGTACCAGGAGCAGCTTGAGTTTCTGCGGGCGCTGCAGGGTTTTGTCGCGGCGTTGCCGGCCAAGCCACAGAAGGCGGAGCTGGAGCAGGGCATGCTGGCGCTGCACCAGGCGGTCGCCGAGCGCCTGGACGGCGCAATGGTCGCCCGCCAGGCGCGGCAGTTGGGTGCGAAACTGGCGGTGGCCTACGAGGTCAGTCAGGCGCCGATCATTACCCCTGACCCCGTGCGCGGTGCGCCGTTGTACGCCCAGCATTGCTCGGTGTGCCATGGCGCCAGCGGTGCGGGTGACGGCCCTGCAGGGGTCGGCCTGGAGCCTGCGCCCGCGAACCTGCGGGATCGGTCGCGCCAGGACCGCCTCAGTCTCTACGCGATCTACAGCACCCTTGGGCAGGGCATCGAAGGCACCGACATGCCGGCGTTCGCCGATCAGTTGGACGAGCGCCAGCGCTGGGACCTGGCGACCTACATCGCCAGTTTCAGCGTCGACCCGGTGGCGGTGAAAAGCCCGCAAACCTACAACCTGGCGGATCTGGCGCGCCAGACGCCGGCCGAAGTGCTGGCGGCCGACGGTCCTGAAGCAGCGGCCACCTTCCGTGCGCAGCGAGCCCAGCCTCCGCAAGTCAAGCGTGGCCCGGGGCAACTGCTCGACTACACCGCCGCGACTCTGGACAAGAGCATCGCCGCCTACCGTGCCGGCGACCACGACCAGGCCTACGACCTCTCGGTGGCCGCGTACCTGGAAGGGTTCGAGCTGGTCGAGAGCTCCCTGGATAACGTCGACGCCACTGTGCGCAAAGACACCGAAAAGTCCCTGATGGCCTACCGTCAGTCCCTGCAGGACGGTTTTCCGGTGGAGCAGGTCCAGCAGCGCCTGGACGCCGCCAAAGCCAAGCTCAAAGAGTCCGCCAGCCTGCTGGGCAGCGATGGTTTGAGCGGGTCGCTGAGCTACATTTCCGGCCTGTTGATCCTGTTGCGCGAAGGCCTGGAGGCGATCCTGGTGCTGGCAGCGATCCTGGCGTTCCTGCGTAACACTGGGCAGCAATCGGCGGTGCGCAGTGTCAACGTCGGCTGGGGCCTGGCCTTGTTGGCCGGCCTTGCCACCTGGGCGCTGGCGGCGTACGTGATCGATGTCAGCGGCGCCCAGCGCGAACTGCTCGAAGGGGCCACCGCGCTGTTTGCCAGCGTTATGGTGCTGTGGCTGGGCGTCTGGATGCACGACCGTCGCCATGCGGCGGCCTGGCAGGATTACATCAAGAGCAGCCTGGTGGGTGGCGGTGGGCGTTTCGGTTTTGCGATCCTGGCGTTTTTCTCGGTGTACCGCGAGTTGTTCGAAGTGATCCTGTTCTACGAAACCCTGTGGCTGCAAGCTGGCCCTGCCGGGCACAACGCGGTGCTGGCGGGGGGTGCAACCGCGCTGGTGCTGCTGATCGGCCTGGCCTGGGTGATTTTGCGCGGCTCGGCGAAATTGCCCCTGGCGCTGTTCTTCGGCATCAATGCCGGGCTGCTCTGCGCCTTGTCGGTGGTGTTTGCCGGGCATGGCGTGAAAGCCTTGCAGGAAGCCGGGGTCTTCGGCACGCGCCCGGTGCCATTCTTTGACTTCGACTGGCTGGGGATTCACGCTGACGCCTACTCGCTCGGTGCCCAGGTGGTGGCGATCCTGGCGATTGCCGTGCTGTACAGCCGCAGTCGTATGGCTGAGAAGCGACGAGTGCCTGTTTCGTAACCAGCATTCGCTTCGCTCACAATCGCGGCGGTGCGACGATTCGACTTGCCCGCGATGCTTTTAACAGAGGAAAACACAATGCGTGTCTGGATCGATGCCGACGCTTGCCCCAGGGCGGCGAAGGATCTGGTAGTGAAGTTTGCCCTCAAGCGTCAGTTCGAAGTGCTGCTGGTGGCGGGGCAGCCGCAGACCAAGCCGGGCCTGGCGCTGGTCAAGCTGATCGTGGTGCCCAGTGGCCCGGACGCGGCGGACGACTACCTGGTGGAACACGCCGTGCCCGGCGAGCTGGTGATCTGCAGCGATGTGCCGCTGGCCGACCGCCTGGTGAAGAAGGGCGTTGCCGCGCTGGACCCGCGCGGCAAGGAGTTCGATGCACAGAACATGGGCGACCGCCTGGCCGTGCGCAACCTGTTCACCGACTTGCGCGAACAGGGGCAGATGAGTGGCGGTCCGGCGCCGTTCGGTGAGCGGGAAAAACAGGCGTTTGCCAATGCGCTGGATCGTATCCTGACCCGGCTCAGCCGCCAGGCCTGAGCGTTGCCACCCAGGCCCTCTGCGCTGGCAATTCAGCGCCTGCAGCGGGGCAGATCAGGCGTCGTTTTCGTGGGTCAGCTCGAGCACCCGGTCTACTAGCTTGTTGATACCTGAAGCCGCTTCGCTGATCGACTGCGCCAGCATGTAGGCCGGAGTACTCACCAGTTTGCGTGCTTTGTCTTCGACGATGTCGGTGACGGCGCAGTCGGCATGGGTGGCGCCCATCTTGGTCAGCGCCGCGGCGGTATCGGCGTCGTTGCCGATGGTGCAGGTCACGCCCGGACCGTAGATCTTCGCGGCCAGGGCCGGGGAAATACAGATCAGGCCTACCGGCTTGCCGGCTTCGGCAAAGGCCTCGGCCAGGGCCAGGACTTCCGGTTGCAGGCTGCAACCCGCGCCTTCGATGGCAAAGTTGGAGAGGTTCTTGGCGGCGCCAAATCCCCCGGGAACGATCAGCGCATCAAAGTCTTCGGCATTGGCGTCACGCAGGTCCTTGACCTGGCCACGGGCGATGCGGGCCGACTCCACCAACACATTGCGCGACTCGGGCATTTCTTCGCCGGTCAGGTGGTTGATCACATGCAACTGGGTGATGTTCGGGGCGAAGCACTGCACTTGTGCGCCGCGCTGGTCCAGGCGCAGCAGGGTAATCACGCTTTCGTGGATCTCGGCGCCGTCATACACGCCACAGCCGGAAAGTATCACTGCAACTTTTTTGCTCATGGGTTCTTCTCCAGGTTCATGGCGCTAAATGTCCACTAATTTGTCACGCGTTGCCATAGGGTTACTGCGCGTCAGGCCCTAATCTCTGGACAACCACTGCCCACGGGTCGCGTCATGAATTTCATTTTGTATGCGGTACCGTTTTTCTTCGTGCTGATCGCCATCGAGCTGCTGGCCGACCGTTGGCGTGGTGTGAGCCATTACCGCCTGGCGGACGCGATCAACAGCCTCAGCACGGGCGTGTTGTCGACCACCACCGGGTTGCTGACCAAGGGCGTGGGCTTGCTGACCTACGCTTTTGCCCTCGAGCACCTGGCGCTGTTCGAGCTGTCGCCCGACAACCCGTGGACCTGGGTGTCGGCCTTTGTCCTCTATGATTTTTGCTACTACTGGCTGCACCGCTGTGGCCACGAGCGCAACATCCTCTGGGCAGCGCATTCGGTGCACCATCAAAGCGAGGACTACAACCTGTCCACGGCGCTGCGCCAGACCAGCACCGGGTTTCTGCTGGGCTGGGTTTTCTATCTGCCGCTGGCGGTGCTCGGCGTGCCCCTGCTGGTGTTCGTCAGTGTCGCGGCGCTGAACCTGCTGTATCAGTTCTGGGTCCACACCCGGCACATTCCCAAGCTGGGCTGGTTCGAGTGGTGCTTCGTTACCCCATCCAATCATCGGGCTCACCATGCACAGAACGCTCTCTACATGGATCGCAACTACGGCGGGGTGTTCATTATTTGGGACCGGCTGTTTGGCTCCTATCAGGAAGAGGACGACAACGAGCCGGTGATTTTTGGCGTGACCACGCCGCTGGCCAGCTGGAATCCGTTGTGGGCGAATGTGCAGTTCTACGCGCAGTTGTGGGCCGATGCACGGCGCGCCGAGCGGCTGTGGGACAAGCTGCGGATCTGGTTCATGCGCACCGGCTGGCGACCGGCGGACGTCGCCGCCCAGTACCCGCTGCACAAGCCGGACCTGAGCCAGTTCCGCAAGTTCGAGGTGCCATTGGGTGGGGACCAGCAACTGTACGTTGCCCTGCAGTTCTGCCTGTACGTTGCCGTGGGCAGTTACCTGCTGGGCCGCGAGCAACAACTGCCAGGCAGCGCCTTGCTGCTGGGTTGGACAGCGTTGGCGTTCGGTCTGTTTGTGCTGGGCATGGCCCTGGAGAATCGCCCGCAGGCGCTCAGGCTGGAATTGCTGCGGCTGGTGTCGAACCTGCCGCTGGTGTGGCTGGCACCGTTGGTGGGGCTATGGCCGGCCAGCCATCTGGTGTGGGTCGGCCTGTGCGTTTACTGCGTGCTGAGTGGAATCGCGCTCTACGGTTGCCGAAAGTCGTTCACTCGGCTGGCGTCGTAGGCTCGTTCTTGGCCTTTTCGGCGATCAAGGCCTGCTCGTCGGCATAGACCTGGCGGGCCAGGCGGGCGTTCTTGAAGCGTCGCCGCAGCCACAGGACGAGGCCCAGCACCAGCAGGGCGCCGAGCACCCAAAGCTCGTACTTCTTGACGCTGCCCAGCATGCCTTCGAGCACCGCGCCAAAATGATAAGCGGCAGCCGCCAGCGCGGTGGCCCAGATCGCCGCACCGATGCCGTTGAGGATCAGGTAGCGTCCTGGTGGATAACCCGACAGGCCGATGGCCACCGGCATTACCGTGCGCAGGCCGTAGACGAAACGAAAGCTCAGGACCCAGATGTCCGGGTGCTTGCGGATATGTTCCAGCGCCCGGTCGCCCATCATTTGCCAGCGTGGCTTGCGCGCCAGCAGCTTGCGCCCGTGCTTGCGTCCCAGGAAGTACCACAGCTGGTCACCGGCATAGCTGCCGAGGAACGCCACGACCACCACTACATTGATGTCCATGTATCCGCGGAACGCGAGGAATCCCGCAAGAACCAGGATGGTTTCGCCTTCGAAGAACGTGCCTAGAAAGAGGGCAAAGTAGCCAAAATCATGCAGGAATTGTTGGAGCATTGTCTGGGTGCTGGCGAAATGAACGCGCAGCCTAACCCTTCGGGCCCATGGAGGAAAGTATCCAAATGTGTCTCGACGTGAACAATTCCTACAAGGACAATGAATGCGGCTACGGGTCACAGGGGTGCACACAACTGTCATACGACGGTCATAATGAGCGCTTATAACTGTCACGCTCGCCCGCCAGCGCGGGCTCAGGAGTCTGCCGTGAGCTTTACCCCCGCCAACCGTTTGTTTCCTGCAACCCGCCTGCGTCGCAACCGTCGTGATGACTTTTCGCGCCGTCTGGTGCGGGAAAATGTCCTGACCAGCAACGACCTGATTCTGCCGGTGTTTGTGCTGGACGGTGAGAACCGTCGCGAAGCGGTGGCCTCGATGCCGGGTGTGGAGCGCCTGACCATCGACCTGTTGCTCGAAGAAGCAGCCCAGTGGGTCGAGCTGGGCATCCCGGCCATCGCGCTGTTCCCGGTGACCCCGAGCGAGCTCAAGTCCCTGGACGCCGCCGAGGCCTGGAACCCGGACGGCATCGCCCAGCGCGCCACCCGCGCCCTGCGTGCCCGCTTCCCGGAGCTGGGGGTGATCACTGATGTCGCGCTGGACCCGTTCACCACCCACGGCCAGGACGGTATCCTCGATGAAGAAGGCTACGTGCAGAACGACATCACCGTCGATGCACTGGTTCGCCAGGCCTTGTCCCATGCCGCGGCAGGCGCCCAGGTGGTGGCCCCTTCGGACATGATGGATGGGCGGATCCAGGCAATCCGCGAAGCGCTGGAGCTGGCCGGTCACGTCAACGTGCGGATCATGGCTTACTCGGCCAAGTACGCCAGTGCCTACTACGGCCCGTTCCGCGATGCGGTCGGTTCGGCCCTGAACCTGGGCAAGGCGAACAAGGCGTCCTACCAGATGGACCCGGCCAACGGCAACGAAGCCTTGCATGAAGTGGCTAGCGACTTGTCAGAAGGTGCGGATATGGTCATGGTCAAACCAGGCATGCCGTATCTGGATATTCTTTATCGGGTCAAAGAAGAATTTAAAGTGCCGACCTTTGTCTATCAGGTCAGCGGTGAATACGCCATGCACATGGCGGCAATCCAGAATGGCTGGTTGAGCGAAGGGGTGATTCTTGAATCCCTGACCGCTTTCAAACGCGCCGGTGCTGATGGCATCCTCACTTACTTTGCCGTACGTGCCGCTCAATTGTTACGAGAGCAAAAATAGCCCTCCCAGGAACACGCGATGAATACCGAAGGACTCACTGAAGTTGCTGTAAACGAAGCTCAGCCCGTGGTGGAGCCCGTCGTTGAATCCACCCCCGAAGCGCCGCCGGCCCTTGAGCCGGTCCCGGTCCCGGTCGCGCCGCCGGCGGTGGTCGCCGACGCCGCCCCGGCGGCACCGGCCATCGTGATTCCGGGCCTGGATGACAGCAGCCTGTACATCCATCGCGAGCTGTCGCAACTGCAGTTCAACATCCGCGTGCTGGAACAGGCGCTGGATGAGTCCTATCCCTTGCTGGAGCGGCTGAAGTTCCTGCTGATCTTCTCCAGCAACCTGGACGAGTTCTTCGAGATTCGTGTTGCCGGGCTGAAGAAGCAGATCACCTTCGCCCGTGAACAAGCCGGTGCCGACGGCCTGCAGCCGCACCAGGCGCTGGCCCGCATCAGCGAACTGGTACACGGCCATGTCGATCGCCAGTACGCCATCCTCAACGACATCCTGTTGCCGGAGCTGGAGAAACATCAGGTCCGCTTCATTCGTCGGCGTCACTGGAACACCAAGATCAAAACCTGGGTGCGCCGCTATTTCCGCGACGAGATCGCGCCCATCATCACCCCGATCGGCCTCGACCCGACGCACCCGTTTCCGTTGCTGGTGAACAAGAGCCTGAACTTCATCGTCGAGCTCGAGGGTATCGACGCCTTTGGTCGTGACTCCGGCCTGGCGATCATTCCGGCGCCACGTTTGCTGCCGCGGGTGATCAAGCTGCCGGAAGAAGTGGCTGGCACCGGCGACAACTATGTATTCCTGTCGTCGATGATCCACGCGCACGCCGACGACCTGTTCCAGGGCATGAAGGTCAAGGGCTGCTACCAGTTCCGCCTGACTCGCAACGCCGACCTGTCGGTCGACACCGAAGATGTCGAAGACCTGGCCCGCGCCCTGCGCGGCGAACTGTTCTCGCGGCGCTACGGTGATGCGGTGCGCCTGGAAGTGGCCGATACCTGCCCCAAACACCTGTCTGATTACCTGCTCAAGCAGTTCAACCTGCACGAGACCGAGCTGTATCAGGTCAACGGTCCGGTCAACCTGACGCGCCTGTTCAGCATCACTGGCCTGGACAGTCATCCCGAGCTGCAGTACATGCCGTTCACGCCGCAGATCCCGAAACTGCTGCAGAACAGCGAGAACATTTTCAGCGTGATCAGCAAGCAGGACATTCTGCTGCTGCACCCGTTCGAGTCGTTCACCCCGGTGGTCGACCTGCTGCGCCAGGCCGCCAAGGACCCGCATGTGCTGGCGGTCCGCCAGACCCTGTACCGTTCCGGCGCCAACTCGGAAATTGTCGATGCCCTGGTCGACGCCGCGCGTAACGGCAAGGAAGTCACGGCCGTCATCGAGCTGCGCGCGCGCTTCGATGAAGAGTCCAACCTGCAACTGGCCAGCCGCTTGCAGGCTGCCGGTGCGGTGGTGATCTACGGTGTGGTCGGCTTCAAGACCCACGCCAAGATGATGCTGATCCTGCGTCGCGAGGCCGGCGAGATCGTCCGCTACGCGCACCTGGGTACCGGTAACTACCACGCCGCCAACGCCCGTCTGTACACCGACTACAGCCTGCTGACGTCCGACGATGCCTTGTGCGAAGACGTCGGCAAACTGTTCAGCCAGTTGATCGGCATGGGCAAGACGCTGCGCATGAAGAAGCTGTTGCACGCGCCGTTTACCCTGAAGAAGGGCATGCTCGACATGATTGCCCGTGAAACCCAGTTTGCGCTCGACGGCAAGCCGGCGCACATCATCGCCAAGTTCAACTCGCTGACCGATCCGAAGATCATCCGCGCGCTGTACAAGGCCAGCCAGTCAGGGGTGCGCATCGACCTGGTGGTGCGTGGCATGTGCTGCCTGCGACCAGGCATCGCCGGGGTCTCGCACAATATCCACGTGCGCTCGATCATCGGGCGCTTCCTCGAACACACGCGGGTGTTCTACTTCCTCAATGGCGGCGAGGAGCAGATGTTCCTGTCCAGTGCCGACTGGATGGAGCGCAACCTGGATAAACGGGTTGAGACCTGCTTCCCGGTGGAAGGCAAAAAACTGCTGACCCGGGTCAAGAAAGAGCTGGAGCTGTACCTCTCCGACAACACTCACAGCTGGAGCCTGCAGTCGGACGGCCGGTACATCCGCAACACCCCGACCGGCAACCAGAACCCGCGCAGTGCGCAGGCGACGTTGCTCGAGCGTCTGGGCAGCCCGATCCTGCCGGTCAGCAGTTGATCTACAGGTAGCAGGCAAAAAAAATGGCGATCCCTGGGGATCGCCATTTTTGTTTCTGCACCTGTCAGGCCAAGGGTCAGCGCACGTTGAGGCTGAACCCGATCCGCGCCAGCCACTCGGCCTCCAGGGCGAAGTCGGCCTGGGTCAGTTGATTGTCATCCAGCCACTTTTCCGGGAACTGCACATCCAGGCTGTCGCCGTTGGCGTGCAAGGTGACCTGGGGCATCGTCTGGGTGCCGCGGATGTGGTGGAACAGGATCGCGAAGCGCAGCAGCACGCACAGGCGGATCAGCTTGATGCCTTCGTCGCCGAACTCGGCAAACTTGTCCTTGGGAATGTTGCGCCGGTGGCCGCGTACCAGCAGCGCCAGCATCAACTGGTCTTCGCGGGAGAAGCCGGCGAGGTCGGAGTGCTCGATCAGGTAGGCGCCGTGCTTGTGGTAATGGTAGTGGGCGATGTCCAGGCCGACTTCATGGACCTTGGCGGCCCAGCCCAGCAGCTCGCGCCATACGCCGTCATCCAGCGCCCAGTCCACCGCCACCTGGTCGAACGCATGCAGGGCCTTGCGTTCAACCCGGGCGGCTTGTTCCAGGTCGACGTGGTAACGGTCCATCAGCGAGCTCAGGGTGCGTTCACGGACGTCTTCGTGGTGATGGCGGCCCAGCAGGTCGTACAGCACGCCTTCGCGCAGGGCGCCGTCGCAATGGTCCATGCGCTGCAGCTCAAGGGCGTCGAAGATGGCTTCGAGAATTGCCAGGCCGGCCGGGAAGATCGCCCGGCGATCAGGCTTGATGCCTTCAAAGTCGATTTTCTCGGCATCGCCCAGCTTGAACAGCTTGCGCTTGAGCCAGGCCAGGCCTTCGGCATTGACCTCGCCCGCGCCGTGACCGCCGGCCTTGAGGGCCAGGCCGATGGCGCGGATGGTGCCCGAGGAGCCGATGGCCTCGTCCCAGGTCAGGCGGTGCAGGGCGTGTTCGATGCTCATGATCTCCAGGCGCGCCGCGGTGTAGGCCTGGGCGTAGCGCGCCGGGGTGATCTTGCCGTCCTTGAAGTAGCGTTGGGTAAAGCTCACGCAGCCCATTTGCAGGCTTTCGCGCAGCAGCGGTTCAAAGCGCTGGCCAATGATGAATTCGGTACTGCCGCCACCGATGTCGGCGACCAGGCGCTTGCCCGGGGTGTCGGCGAGGGTGTGGGAGACGCCCAGGTAAATCAGGCGCGCCTCTTCACGGCCGGAGATGACTTCGACCGGGTGGCCGAGGATTTCTTCGGCGCGGCGGATGAATTCGCCACGGTTGCGCGCCTCGCGCAGGGCGTTGGTGCCGACAATCCGTACCGCGCCCAGGGGCATGCCGTTGATCAGTTGGGCAAAACGCTTGAGGCAATCGAGCCCGCGCTGCATGGATTCTTCGTTGAGTTGGCGGGCCTCGTCGATTCCGGCCGCCAGTTGCACCTTTTCGCCAAGCCGCTCGAGGATGCGGATCTCATTGTGGTGAGCTTTGGCCACGACCATATGAAAGCTGTTCGAGCCCAGGTCGATAGCGGCGATCAGGGACAGATTCTTGGCTTGGGATTGAGGCATGGTCTAGAGGTCTCGGTCGATAACCCGACCATCGTGCCACGATCAAAGGCTGACGCCAACGCGCAGTGTGCAACCTGAGTGGCCGCTGCGCGGTCAAGCGCGAGCAAGTCCACTGCCACAGGTTGGATAGGTGCATGCAATCACTGAGCTGGCGCCCGCTTGTCGGCTGGGCCACGAAGCTGATTCAGACGGTGGCTTCGACGGTCCCGATAAAATTCGCCAGCTCCGCCGTCTGCGGCTGGGCAAATAGTGTCTTTGGATCGCCCACTTCATGCACTTTGCCCTGGTGCATGAACACCAACTTGTCCCCAACCTCCCGGGCGAAGCGCATTTCGTGGGTGACCATGATCAGTGTCATGCCTTCCTTGGCCAGTTGCCGCACCACGCTCAGCACTTCGTTGACCAGCTCCGGGTCCAGGGCCGAGGTAATCTCGTCACACAGCAACACCTTCGGCGACATCGCCAGCGCCCGGGCAATAGCTACCCGCTGCTGCTGTCCACCGGACAAGCGATCCGGGAAAGCATCGAACTTCTCACCCAGCCCGACCCGCTCGAGCATCTGGCGCGCCAGTTCGGCGGCCTTGGCTTTGGGCACTTTTTGCACCACCTGTGGGGCGAGCATCACGTTTTCGCCCACGGTCAGGTGCGGGAACAGGTTGAACTGCTGAAACACCATCCCGACCTTCTGCCGCAGGCTGCGCAGGTCGGCGCGAGCGGCGTCCAGGTATTCGCCATCGACTTCGATGACCCCATCGTTGATTGACTCCAGGCCGTTAAGCGTGCGCAACAACGTGGATTTACCCGAGCCACTGCGACCGATGATTGCCACCACCTGGCCTTCCTCGATGCTCAGGTCGATGCCTTTGAGCACATGGTGATCGCCGTAGTATTTATGCAGGGCGGAAATTCTAAGCAGAGGCATGC
Source organism: Pseudomonas sp. RA_35y_Pfl2_P32 (assembly GCF_963970735.1). NCBI lineage: Bacteria > Pseudomonadati > Pseudomonadota > Gammaproteobacteria > Pseudomonadales > Pseudomonadaceae > Pseudomonas > Pseudomonas sp. RA_35y_Pfl2_P32. Next base: position 29,301 of record NZ_CAXAQF010000008.1, on the reverse strand, counting down.
AGTTTCCTTTCCAAGTAGCGCGCGCTGAGCGACAAGGGGTAGCAGAGCAGGAAGTAGCCGAGGGCAACGAGGCCGTAGACTGTGAAGGGTTCAAACGTAGCGTTGGCGAGCATGCCGCCGGTCTTCGTCAGCTCGGTGAAGCCGATGATCGATGTAACAGCGGTGCCTTTGACCACTTGCACCGAAAAGCCCACGGTCGGCGCCACGCCGATGCGCAGTGCCTGCGGCAGAATCACATAGCGCAATTGCTCCAGCGGGGTGAGCGCCAGGCTCGACGAGGCTTCCCACTGACCATTGGGGATCGAGGCGACGCAACCGCGCCAGATCTCCGCCAGATAGGCGCTGGTGAACAGTGTCAGGGCGACCGCAGCGGCCATCCACGGGGAAATATCCACGCCCGCCAATGCCACCCCGAAAAACACCAGAAACAGCTGCATCAGCAACGGTGTGCCCTGGAACAGTTCGATGTAGGTCCGCGCGACGCTGCGCAGCAGGGGTTTGCTGGAGATGCGCAGCACCATGACCAGCAGGCCGATGATGCCGCCGCCGATAAACGCCACCAGAGACAGCAACAGCGTCCATTGCAGGCCCGTGAGCAGGTTGCGCACGATGTCCCAGAAAGTGAAGTCGCTCATCGGCTGCTCCTCGAAATGTAACGTGTCCCGATCCAGTTCAGCAGTTGGCGGATCAACAAGGCCATGCACAAATACAGCAGCGTGGTCAGGGCGTAGGTCTCAAAGGCGCGGAAGTTGCGAGACTGAATGAAGTTGGCGGCGAAGGTCAGCTCCTCGGTGGCGATTTGTGAACACACCGCCGAACCCAGCATGACGATGATGATCTGGCTGCTCAGGGCGGGCCAGACCTTGCCCAGTGCCGGCAGCAATACAACATGGCGGAACGCCTCGAAGCGCGTCATCGCCAACGCGGCGGCGGCTTCCAGTTGACCGCGGGGGATCGCTTGAATGCCGGCGCGGATGATCTCGGTCGAATAGGCGCCGAGGTTGATCACCATCGCCAGCACCGCCGCCTGCCATTCGGATATCTGTACGCCCAGGGACGGCAGGCCGAAGAAGATGAAAAACAACTGCACCAGAAACGGTGTGTTGCGGATCAATTCGACGTAGACCGCGAAAATCCCGGAAAACGGACGGATGTTCCACGCCCGCACCAACGCCCCGATGATGCCCAGCCCGACGCCGAGCACCGCGCCAATGGCCGTCAGCTCAAGGGTGAACAACGCACCGCGCAACAACAGATCGGTGTTGTCGATCACCGGCAAAAAATCGAACTGATAAGCCATAACGTGTCTCCTGCGCGCCGAATCAGAGGTCGGCCGGCAGCGGTTCTTTAAGCCAGGTCAGGGCATTCTTTTGCAGTGCACCATCCCCCTTGGCGGTGATCAGGATCTGATTGACCTTGTCCAGCAGTGCCGGCTCGTTCTTGTTCACGCCAACGTAGACGGGTGAGTCCTTGAGCTTCACTTTCAGCGCCGGCACGCGTTTCGGGCTTTTTTCGCTGATTGCCACCATCACCACGTTGCCGCTGGCGATCAGGTCGACTTGCCCTGCCAGGTAGGCGGCGATAGTCGAGTTGTTGTCTTCGAAGCGCTTGATGGTCACGCCTGGCGGGGCAACTTTAGTCAGCTCGATGTCTTCAATGGCGCCACGGGTGACGCTGATGGTTTTGCCTTTGAGGTCATCCAGGCCCTTGATGTCGGCGTCTGGCGGGCCGAACACGGCGAGGTAGAACGGCGCGTAGGCGCGGGAAAAATCGATGACCTTCTCACGCTCCGGGTTCTTGCCCAGGCTGGAGATCACCAGGTCGACTTTGCCAGTGGTGAGAAACGGAATACGGTTGGTGCTGTTGACCGGGGTCAGTTCGAGTTTGACGTTGAGCTGCTCGGCCAGCAGTTTCGCGGTGTCGATGTCCAGGCCACGCGGCTTCATGTCCGGCCCGACCGAGCCGAAGGGGGGGAAGTCCTGTGGCACGGCCACCTTGAGGACGCCGCGCTTGACCACATCTTCCAGGCCGTCGGCGTGAGCGGGCGCCTGGATCAGCATCAGGCTGGCGAACAAGGTTGCGAGGAGGGCGCTGTAACGCTGGATCATGGCAAATCTCCGACTCTTCGATTAGGGATTTCTGCGGATCGACAGAGCATGAGACATGCCAACATGGGGCTTTGGGGTGGCCAAGGCACGGTTTTACTGGCGTTGAACGGTCTTACTGGTCTGAACAGTCAGGTTGGATTTCGCACCCCGATAGCGCATCCGTGGAACTCAACGAGCCCCCATGGGGCGCGACTTGCCGGGCGCCGCGAATAGCATTACAACTGGGCGTACATTGGCCAGGTTCGTATGGAAAACCATGAATTCGATCTCCCGCGCCGTACCTGAAGTGGCACTCCAAGCGATCCGCAAACTGATCACAGAGCAAGGCTTCAGGCCGGGGGAGGCGTTGCCCTCGCAACGGGATCTGGCGCTGCGGTTGGGGGTCAGTCGGGCGTCGCTGCGCGAGGCGTTGTCATCGCTGAGCGCGCTGGGCGTCATCAGCATCCAGCCAGGCAAGGGCGTGTTCGTGCAGTCGCCGGAGGTGTTGCCGCGAGGTGACTCGGCGCCGGCATGGCCGTTCGCGGCGCAGGCGTCGCCGCTGGATATCTTCCAGCTACGTTATGCGCTGGAAGGGTTTTCGGCAGGGTTGGCGGCTGTGACCTTGAGCACCGAGGCGCTTGATGCGCTGGAAGACAACGTTGCCGCCATGCGCATTGAGCTAAAGTCCGGCGACTTCGAGGCCGCCGCGCGCCTGGATTTCGAATTTCACCGCAGCATTCTGCTGGCCAGCGGCAATCAGGCGATGCTGAGCATTCTGACTGCCAGTGCCGATATCTTCCTCGAGAGCCAGAAACTACCGTTCATCCGGGCCGAGCGGGCCATGGAAACCTGGCAGGAACACCGCAAAATCCTTCGCGCACTGGCTCGCCGAGCGTCAGGCGCTGCACAGAGGGCCATGCACGAACACGTGCGCAACGCCGCGCTACGTACCGGAATCGCTTTTGTTGCTCCCACCACTGCCTGACTTGAGCTATACCCAAACTCACGCAACACCATAGCGAGGCTCAATCAACTGCGGCTTCCTGAACGGGGGAAGGGCGGCTATGATGGGCCACGTTTTTTTGCTTACAACCTGGAGACTTCCATGAGCAGCGATCTTATCAAACACGTTAGCGACGCTAGCTTCGAAGCTGACGTACTCAAGGCCGAAGGTGCTGTACTGGTCGACTACTGGGCTGAGTGGTGCGGTCCATGCAAGATGATCGCTCCGGTTCTGGACGAAATCGCTGAGACCTACAAAGGCAAGCTGACCGTTGCCAAGCTGAACATCGACGAAAACCAGGAAACCCCGGCCAAGCACGGCGTGCGTGGTATCCCGACGCTGATGCTGTTCAAGAACGGCAACGTCGAAGCCACCAAGGTCGGTGCGCTGTCGAAGTCGCAACTGGCTGCCTTCCTCGACGCCAACATCTAAGCGTCGTTGCACGTGGTACCCAAAAGGCCCCGCAAATTGCGGGGCCTTTTCGTTATTGAGGGCTAGACGCTCCGAAACTCAGGTGGTACATTCGGCCCCGCACTGGTTTCTCCATTGCCCCCTGCTAGCCGTCGCCGACGCACTCCTTTTCGAATAAGTACGCGATCCTGTCGCCTTCTCTGCGGCGCGGCCTCATTAAGCCAAAAGCTTAATTTCCCCCCCTCCATAAATGATTACGTCATTCCTATATGAATCTGACTGAACTCAAGCAAAAGCCGATTACCGAACTGCTCGAATTGGCCGAACAGATGGGCATAGAAAATATGGCCCGTTCGCGCAAGCAGGACGTGATTTTCTCCCTGCTGAAAAAGCACGCGAAAAGCGGCGAGGAAATCTCCGGTGATGGCGTGCTGGAGATCCTCCAGGACGGCTTCGGCTTCCTGCGCTCTGCAGACGCTTCCTATCTTGCCGGCCCAGACGATATCTACGTCTCGCCGAGCCAGATCCGCCGTTTCAACTTGCGCACCGGTGACACCATCGTTGGCAAGATTCGCCCTCCCAAGGAAGGCGAGCGTTACTTCGCACTGCTCAAGGTCGACACGATCAACTTCGATCGTCCGGAGAACGCGAAGAACAAGATTCTCTTCGAGAACCTGACCCCGCTGTTCCCGACCGTGCGCATGAAGATGGAAGCCGGCAACGGTTCCACTGAAGACTTGACCGGTCGTGTCATCGACCTGTGCGCCCCGATCGGCAAAGGCCAGCGCGGTCTGATCGTTGCTCCGCCGAAAGCCGGTAAAACGATCATGCTGCAAAACATCGCAGCGAACATCGCCCGTAACAACCCGGAAGTTCACCTGATCGTGCTGTTGATCGACGAGCGTCCTGAAGAAGTCACCGAAATGCAGCGCACCGTGCGCGGCGAAGTGGTTGCCTCGACGTTCGACGAGCCGCCAACCCGCCACGTGCAGGTTGCCGAAATGGTCATCGAGAAGGCCAAGCGCCTGGTTGAACACAAGAAAGACGTGGTCATCCTGCTCGACTCCATCACCCGTCTGGCGCGTGCCTACAACACCGTGATCCCGAGCTCCGGCAAGGTCCTGACCGGTGGTGTCGATGCCCACGCCCTGGAGAAGCCAAAACGTTTCTTCGGCGCGGCACGTAACATCGAAGAAGGCGGCTCGCTGACCATCATCGCCACCGCGCTGGTTGAAACCGGCTCGAAGATGGACGAAGTGATCTACGAAGAGTTCAAGGGTACCGGCAACATGGAACTGCCCCTGGACCGCAAGATCGCCGAAAAACGCGTCTTCCCGGCCATCAACATCAACCGTTCCGGCACCCGCCGCGAAGAGTTGCTGACCGCCGACGACGAGTTGCAGCGCATGTGGATCCTGCGCAAGCTCCTGCATCCCATGGATGAAGTGGCTGCCATCGAATTCCTGGTCGACAAGCTGAAACAGACCAAGACCAACGATGAGTTCTTCCTGTCGATGAAACGCAAGTAAGTCGAGCGGGACCGCAAGAGCCGGGGAAACCCGGCTTTTTGCTATCTGACTTTTCATGATCTGAGCTGTCACTATTTTGAACCGTCGGGTTCGGCGCTAAACTCATGCCCCCGAACGCCACGGCCAAGCGAGGCTAACGCATGCAGTATCGCGACTTGCGCGACTTTATCAGCGGCCTGGAACAGCGCGGCGAACTCAAGCGCATCCAGGTTCCAGTGTCCCCTGTGCTGGAAATGACCGAGGTTTGCGATCGCACTCTGCGGGCCAAAGGGCCGGCGCTGCTGTTCGAAAACCCCACCGGCTACGACATCCCGGTGCTCGGCAACCTGTTTGGCACGCCGGAGCGCGTGGCCCTGGGCATGGGCGCCGAAGCCGTCAGCGAGCTGCGCGAGATCGGCAAGCTGCTGGCCTTCCTCAAGGAGCCAGAGCCGCCGAAGGGACTCAAGGACGCCTGGTCCAAGCTGCCGATCTTCCGCAAGATCATTGCCATGGCGCCCAAAGTGGTCAAGGACGCGGTGTGCCAGGAAGTGGTCATCGAGGGCGACGACGTCGACCTGGCGATGCTGCCCGTGCAGACCTGCTGGCCGGGCGACGTCGGCCCGCTCATCACCTGGGGCCTGACAGTCACCAAGGGGCCGAACAAGGACCGCCAGAACCTGGGTATCTATCGTCAGCAAGTGATCGGCCGCAACAAGGTCATCATGCGCTGGTTGAGCCACCGTGGCGGCGCGCTGGACTACCGCGAATGGTGCGAGAAGCACCCGGGCCAGCCGTTCCCGGTGTCCGTGGCCCTGGGGGCTGACCCGGCGACCATCCTCGGCGCAGTGACGCCTGTGCCGGACAGCCTGTCCGAGTACGCGTTCGCCGGGCTGCTGCGCGGTAACCGCACCGAACTGGTGAAGTGCCGTGGCAATGACCTGCAGGTGCCGGCCACGGCCGAGATCATCCTTGAAGGCGTGATTCATCCGGGGGAAATGGCCGACGAAGGTCCGTATGGCGACCACACCGGCTATTACAACGAAGTCGACAGCTTCCCGGTGTTCACGGTCGAGCGCATCACTCACCGCATCAAGCCGATCTACCACAGCACCTACACCGGCCGGCCGCCAGATGAGCCGGCGATCCTCGGCGTAGCGCTCAATGAAGTGTTCGTGCCGATCCTGCAAAAGCAGTTCCCGGAGATCACCGACTTCTACCTGCCGCCCGAGGGCTGTTCGTACCGCATGGCGGTGGTGACCATCAAGAAGCAGTACCCAGGCCACGCCAAGCGGGTAATGCTGGGTGTCTGGTCGTTTTTGCGACAGTTTATGTACACCAAGTTCGTTATCGTCACTGACGACGATATCAACGCCCGCGACTGGAATGACGTGATCTGGGCCATCACCACGCGCATGGACCCCAAGCGCGATACGGTGATGATCGATAACACGCCGATCGACTACCTGGACTTCGCCTCGCCGGTTTCCGGCCTGGGCTCGAAGATGGGGCTCGATGCCACGCATAAATGGCCTGGTGAAACCACCCGCGAGTGGGGCCGGGTTATCGTCAAGGATGAGGCGGTGACGCGCCGGATCGATGCCATCTGGAATCAGTTAGGAATAGATTGATGCGTGTAACCTTGCAGCCGTCCGGAGCAGTGCTTGAGATACAGCCCGGCGAGCGGATCCTCGATGGGGCGCGACGCCTGGGCTACGACTGCCCGCAGAGCTGCCGCAATGGCAATTGCCACGTGTGTGCGGCGCTGCTGGTCGAAGGCCGGGTCGAGCAGAGCGGTCATGTGCGCGACCACGGCGAGTTCTACACTTGCATTGCAGAGCCGCTGGAAGACTGCATCGTGTTGTGGGATGGCGTCCTTGCGCTGGGAGAACTGCCGGTGCGCAGCGTGTCGTGTCAGGTGATTGAGTGCGTGGACGTGGGTGGCGACACCTGGCGGGTCCGCTTGCGCGCACCGGCCGGCAAGCCGCCGCGCTACCACGCCGGCCAGTACCTGATGATCGAGCGGGAAAACGGCGAAAAGTCGGCGTTTTCCCTGGCCTCGGCACCTCACTCGGGGCGTGATCTGGAAATTCACGTGCTGGCCCGCGAAGCCAGTGCCTTGAGCCTGATCGAGCAGTTGCAGCGCAACCGCATGGTCCGTGTCGAGCTGCCATTCGGCGATACCCACCTGGCCGAGCTGCCGGACGGTCCGCTGGTGCTGATTGCGGCGGGTACCGGCATGGGGCAGATCCACAGCCTGCTCGAACACTGCCGGGCCCAAGGCTTCAAGTACCCGGTGCACCTGTACTGGGGCGTGCGCCGCCCGGAAGATTTCTACCAGATGGAACACTGGGATGAATGGCTGAAGTTGCCCAACCTGTTCCTGCACCAGGTAGTCAGCGACCTGTGTGGCTGGGAAGGGCGCTGCGGCATGTTGCATGAGGCGGTCTGTGAAGATTTCCCGGACCTCAAGCCCCTGCATGTCTACGCCAGCGGCTCACCGGCCATGGTCTACGGCACGCTGGATGCCTTGGTCGAAGCCGGCATGGACGCCCACCAGATGCGCGCCGACGTATTTGCCTATGCGCCGCGATCTTGATCCGCGTTCTTGAACTTCGATCTTGAGTTTGAAACTTCGATATAACTCCCTATATAGCCCATCGGTATTTATTCAATCAGATAAATACCGATAGGCTATATCGCATTCAGGCGCTGGATTAAATTCGGTGCCATGATCTATAAACTGTCTTAAAACAAATGTGCCTTATTGTTACAGCGGTGCGTTCTATTAAGTAATTGTTTGCCCGCGGGGAGCTGAACGCTATTCGCCATGACCGCCATTGAATCTGATTTTCTCAATCTGGCTTACCCTCCGCGGCTCGATCTGGGGCCGCAGCTGACGCACGAGCAATTGCTCCACTCCATGCAAAGCACCATGGCCCGCCACCAGGGTGGGCCGGTCTGGTTGTTCGCCTACGGCTCGTTGATCTGGCGCCCTGAATGCTCGGCGGTCGAGCGGGTGCGCGGGCGCGTGCATGGCTACCATCGCGGTTTGTACCTGTGGTCCCACGAACACCGGGGCACGCCGGAGTTACCAGGGCTGGTGTTTGGCCTGGATCGCGGCGGTTCATGCAGTGGTTTTGCCTACCGCTTGCCCGAAGAGCAGCTGCAAGCGTCGTTGTATGCCCTGTGGCAGCGCGAAATGCCGGTCCCGTCGTACCGCCCGCACTGGCTCAACTGCCGCCTGGAAGATGGCAGCAAGGTTCAGGCCTTGGGGTTTGTCCTGGAGCGGCATCTGCCCAGCTATGCCGGCAACTTGCCGGACCATGTGCTGAGCCAGGTTTTTGAAAGCGCCAGCGGGCGTTACGGCAGCACGCGCGATTATGTCGAGCAGACCGCCAGCGCCCTGCGTAGCCACGCCATGCCAGACCGTAATCTGGAGGCGCGGCTCAAGCGTTGCGGCTCAGCCAGGGATCAGGCGATGGCTTCGCGGCCCTGACTGGCGATTTGCTTGTGGCGCAGGGTGGGCGCCAGGAACGCCATGGCCAGCAGGCACGCACCAATCAACAGCACAAAACCACCATCCCAGCCGAAGTGGTCCACGGTGTAGCCCATGGCTGCACTGGCTGCGACCGACCCCCCCAGGTAACCGAACAGGCCAGTGAAACCCGCCGCCGTACCCGCGGCTTTTTTCGGTGCCAGCTCCAGCGCCTGCAGGCCGATCAGCATCACCGGGCCGTAGATCAGGAAGCCGATGGACACCAGGGCGATCATGTCGACGGTCGGGTTGCCGGCCGGGTTCAACCAGTACACCAGGGTTGCCACGGTCACCAGCGCCATGAACACCATGCCGGTCAGGCCACGGTTGCCACGGAACACCTTGTCTGACAGCCAGCCACACAGCAGGGTCCCCGGAATACCGGCCCACTCGTAGAGGAAGTAGGCCCAGGACGTCTTGTCGACGGTGAAGTGCTTGGCTTCCTTGAGATAGGTCGGTGCCCAGTCCAGCACGCCGTAGCGCAGCAGGTAGACGAACACGTTGGCGAGGGCGATGTACCAGAGCATTTTGTTGCGCAGCACGTATTTGACGAAGATTTCCTTGGCGCTGAATTCTTCTTCGTGGCTGGCATCGTAGCCGTGGGGGTAGTCGTTCTTGTACTGCTCGATCGGCGGCAAGCCGACGGATTGCGGGGTGTCGCGCATCACGACGAAGGCAAACACCGCCACCAGCAACGCCACGGCAGCGGGTACATAGAACGCCGCATGCCAGTCGTTGAACAGGCCCATGCCGATCAGGAACAACGGACCGATCAGACCGCCGCCCACGTTGTGCGCGACGTTCCACACCGACACCACGCCGCCGCGCTCTTTCTGCGACCACCAGTGCACCATGGTCCGTCCGCTTGGCGGCCAGCCCATGCCCTGGGCCCAGCCGTTGATGAACAACAGGATGAACATCATGGTCACGCTGGAGGTGGCCCAGGGCGCGAAACCGAACACGAACATCACCCCGGCCGACACCAGCAGGCCGAACGGCAGGAAGTAGCGCGGGTTGGAGCGGTCGGACACCAGGCCCATCAGGAACTTGGACAGGCCATAGGAGATCGCGATCGCCGACATCGCCAGGCCGAGCTGGCCCCGGGTGTAGCCCTCTTCGATCAGGTAGGGCATGGCCAGGGAGAAGTTTTTGCGCAGCAGGTAGTAACCGGCATAGCCAATGAAAATCCCGGCGAAAATCTGCCAGCGCAAGCGCCGGTAAGTGCGATCAACGTCTTCTTCAGGCAATGGAGCCTGATGGGCAGCAGGGCGAAAAAAAGCAAACATTCAAGAGCTCCAAATTTCTTGTTTTGACTGCGGATGCGAATGTTACAGTTTCGTTACCGAAAATAGCACTGCATCTCATCTGCAAAAAAGCCGCAAACGAACAAAGTCGCGTGTTCTTTTATGAACATGTCGCTCAGATATAACTGAAGGGCGGTGTAGGAGATTTCCCGGGGTGCGAACGCCAGCGGTTGCCTGGTAAAAAACGGCAATGATTTAGGAGACATCCCGCGAAGCTGTCGGAAGTCGGGGGATGGGGCCTGAAAGCCCTTCGCCGTAACCTTTTGCGCAGGTGCCAACGCTGGCACACAGATCGCGGAGGGTGACATGCGTTGGCTGGGTTTGCTTTTGATCGGGTGTATTGCGAGTCACGGCTTGGCCGGGGAGTTGTTCCTGATTCCGGAGAACACGCCCAAACCGGTTTATCCCCGGGCGCTACACAGGGCAGGGATCAACGGTGAGGTGCGGGTTGGTTTTACGGTACAGGCCGATGGTTCGGTGAACAGGGTCAGGATTCTCCAAAGCGTTCACCCGGATCTGAGCGCGGTCAGCAAAAAGACGATCGAGCAGTGGCGCTTCAAGCCTTGGACAGTGAGCAAGGAGAAGCCGGCTGAACTGGAAGTCGTCGCACCGATGCAGTTTCATCTGGATGACCCGGTCGGCCTCAACCAATGGCTTAAAGAGGTGAAGTGCCGAGAGATCAACCCGGGTTTCGCCCAAACCGCCGATTACCAGTGGGTCGACCTCGCCGCGTTTCGATACACCCGGGCTTACCTTTCGAGTGGTTTTTTCCAGCATCAATGGACGACGCAGGAGCGCCTGGCCATGATCGCCAGGCTGAACAAGCAGGCACACATGATCGCCAGGCGCTGCCTGGACTATCCTGGGTCCAGGTTCTTCCGCTTTCTGCCGGAGGAGATTCGCAAGGCGCTTTAGAGGGCGCGAACCTGCACCACCACCTTGCCCACCGCCTTGCGCTGGCCCAGATCATTGATGGCCTGGGCCGCGTCGGCCAGGGGATAGACCTGCGACACCAACGGTTTCAACTTGCCTTCGGCAAACCAGCCGAACAGTTGCTGGAAGTTCGCCGCGTTGTCCTGGGGTTGGCGCTGGGCGAACGAGCCCCAGAACACGCCGACCACTGCGGCGCCCTTGAGCAGGGCCAGGTTCACCGGTAATTCGGGAATGCGCCCGCTGGCAAAACCGACCACCAGCAGGCGGCCGTTCCAGGCGATGGACCGGATGGCCTGGTCGAACAGGTCACCGCCGACCGGGTCGTAGATCACGTCGGCGCCCTGGCCGTCGGTCAGGCGCTTGATTTCGTCCTTGAGGCTGGTTTCGCTGTAGTTGATCAGTTCATCGGCTCCAGCGGCCTTGGCCACTGCCAGCTTCTCGGCACTGCTGGCCGCGGCGATGACCCGGGCACCCATGGCCTTGCCGATTTCCACGGCGGCCAGGCCCACGCCGCCGGAAGCACCCAGCACCAACAGGGTTTCCCCCGGCTGCAGGTGGCCGCGCTGTTTGAGCGCGTGCATCGAGGTGCCGTAGGTCATGCTGAAGGCGGCGGCAGTGTTGAAGTCCATGGACGGCGGGATCGGCAGCACGTTGTAGCCCGGCACCGCGACCTGCTCGGCAAAACTGCCCCAGCCGGTCAGTGCCATGACCCGGTCGCCGACCTTGAGGTGGCTGACCTTCTCGCCCACCGCGCTGACCACGCCGGCCGCTTCACCGCCCGGGGAAAACGGGAAGGGTGGCTTGAACTGGTATTTGCCCTCGATGATCAGCGTGTCCGGGAAGTTGACCCCGGCGGCGTGCACCTCCAGCAGGATTTCGTTCTTCTTGGCGACAGGACTGGCGACTTCTTCCAGCGCCAGCGATTCGGCAGGGCCGAAGGCTTTGCACAGCACGGCTTTCATCAGGGCTATTCCTTTGGGAGTGATGGCCGATAAGTGTAGGTGGGTCAGTCAAGGGGTCAACGAGCATGCCCCACCCTGATAGCCGCCCATAAGCTTTGAGCTTGGGCGCACAGGGGTGGATGGTTATGCTAGGCCGCAAACCGGATAAGGAGCGAAGTGTGAAAGCGTGGATCATGTTGATGCTGGCCCTGTCGCTGCCTGTGGCAGCGCAGGCCGAAGAAGCCAAGGAAGCCAAAGAGGGTGAAGCACCCAAGGTCAGCTATATCAGCCTGAGCCCGCCGTTCGTGGGCAATTACGGCCTGGACGGCACGGCCAGGCTCAAGGTCTATAAAGCCGACGTGGCGCTACGGGTCACGGGCGAGGAGGCCGTCAAGGCGGTGAAGGCCCATGAGCCGTTGATTCGTAACCAACTGGTGGCGCTGTTCGGCCAGCAGACGAGCGAGGCCATGAATAACGTCGACACCAAGGAAAAGCTGCGCCAGGAAGCCCTGAAGCAGACCCAGCAAGTGATGAGCGACGAAACCGGCAAACCGATGGTGGATGATCTGTTGTTCAACAACCTGATCATCCAGTAAGACCTCTGTTGAATGGGCTGGCCCCATCGCGGGCCTGCTCGCGATGGCGGTCTGTCAGGACGCCAGGCTCTTGCGAAACCGCGCCAGGGCAATCGCGAAGAACGCCAGGCCGATCACGGCCAGTGCCAGCAGGTCCGGCCAGACCACGTCGAGCGCCGCATCGCGGAACAGGATCGCCGCGCTGAGGCTGACGAAGTGGGTGGAGGGCGAGCCCTGCATCACCCACTGCAGCCACTGCGGCATGCTGTCCAGCGGGGTGCTGCCGCCCGAGAGCAGCAGCATCGGGATGATCACCGGAATCGCCAACAGGCCGAACTGCGGCGTCGAGCGGGCCAGGGTCGCGAGGAATATTCCCAGCGCCGTGCTGGCGAACAGATACAGCGCGGTCACCAGCAGGAATAGCCCCATGGATCCTGCCAGCGGAACCCCCAGCAGCCCTTTGACCACCACCTCCAGCGACACCCAGGTGCACAGCACCACCACCAGCATATTGCTGCCGATTTTCGCCAGCATGATTTCCAGCGCCGTCAGCGGCAGTACCAGCAAGTGGTCGAGGGTGCCGTGTTCGCGCTCGCGCAGCAGCGCGGTGCCGGTCAGGACGATGGCGAGGATGGTGATGTTGTTGACGATCTGGATCACCGCCAGGAACCAGCCCCCCTCCAGGTTCGTGTTGAACAGCGCGCGGGTGGTCAGCAGGGCCGGTGCCTGGCTGGCCGTGTCCGGTTGCCCGCCATAGTTGAGCAGTTCACGCTGGAAGATTCGTCCGATGTAGCCGGCCCCCATGAAGGCCTGGCTCATGGCGGTGGCGTCGACGTTGACCTGCACGGCCGGCGAGCGCCCCGCCAGCAGGTCGGCCTGGAAGTTGGCGGGCACGTTGATCACGAAGGTGTACTGCCCGCGGTCCATGACCTGGTCCAACTGGTCGTAAGGCAGCGGCACGGCAGGCTGGAACTGCGGCGGTTGGAGGGCATCGGCGAGCTGGCGCGAAATCTGGCTGTGGTCTTCGTCGACGATGGCCACGCTGGTGTTGTTGACCCCGATCACCGAGCCGGCGGCGGGCATGTAGATCGCCACGCTGAAGGCGTACAGCAAGAACAGCAGCAGGACGCTGTCGTGGCGCAGGCTGGTGAGTTCCTTGAGTCCCAGGCGCAGGATGTGCGAGAGCTGCTGCATCAGACCTCCTGCTTCTTGAGCATGACCAGGCTCAGCCCGGTGAATCCGAGGAAAAACCCGAACAGCGCCAGGCACTGTGGCCACAGTTGGCGCACGTCCAGGGCCTTGGTGAAGGTGCCGACGGCGATGTCGAGGAAGTAACCGGCCGGGAACAGTTGCCCCATCAGCGCAGCGGCGCCTTCGAGCGAGGAGCGTGGCACGATCAGGCCGGAGAACTGGATAGTCGGCAGGCTGGTGATAATCATGGTGCCCAGGATGGCGGCGATCTGGGTGCGGGTGAACGCCGAGATCAGCAGGCCCATGCTGGTGGTCGCCAGCACGTAGAGCAGGCCACCGAAGGCCAGGGTCAGGCCGCTGCCCTTGAACGGCACGCCGAACAGCCAGCGGTTCATTGCCACCAGCAGGCCGAGGTTGACCAGGCTCACGGCCAGGTAGGGCGCCTGTTTGCCCAGCAGGAATTCCAGGCGGGTCAGTGGCGTGGCGTAGAAGTTGGTGATCGAGCCCAGCTCTTTTTCCCGCACGATGCCCAGCGCGGTGAGCATGGCCGGAATAAAGGCGAGGATCAGCGCCATGACTCCCGGGCCGATGGCGTTCACGCTGACCACGTCCTGGTTGTAGCGAAAGCGCGTTTGCAGTTGCGCCGCCGGGCGTTGATTGAGCGCCGGGCTGCTTTGCGCGGCCAGTTGCTCAAGGTTGGCCTGATGCACCGCCTGGACGTAGTTGCGGCTGGTCTCGGCGCGAAACGGCATGCCGCCGTCGAGCCAGGCGGCCACGACCGGTTGGCGGCCGGCGTACAGGTCGCGGCCGAAGCCGGGGGGAATTTCCAGTGCCAGCTTGATCTCGGAGCGTTGCAGGCGCTGGTGCAATTGCTTGGCGTCGTGGATAGGCGCTTGTTCGGCGAAGTAGCGCGAGCCGCGAAACGCCTCGAGGTAGGCGCGGCTTTGCGGGGTCTGGTCCTGGTCGTAGACGGCGAAGGCGAGCTTCTCCACGTCCAGGGAGATGCCGTAGCCAAAGATCACCATCATGAATAAGGCCCCGGCCAGGGCGAAGGCCAGGCGCACTTTGTCGCGCAGCAACTCCTTGCCCTCGCGGCTGGCCACGGCGATCAGCCGGCGCAGGCTGAATGCGCTGCCGCCCGTGGGTGCGTGGGGGGGCGCGGCGCTGGCCGTTGTCGGGGGCGGCGCTGCCGGGCTGGCGTCTTGCGCGTCTTGTAGGCAGCGGACGAAGGCGTCTTCCAGGGTGTCGCCGGCGAACTGCTGTTGCAGCGCTGCCGGGGTGTCGCAGGCCAGGACCCTGCCGGCGTGCATCAGCGAGATACGGTCGCAGCGCTGGGCTTCGTTCATGAAGTGGGTCGACAGGAAGATCGTCACCCCTTGCTCGCGTGACAGCTCGATCAGCAGCCGCCAGAAATCATCCCGGGCCGCCGGGTCGACGCCGGAAGTCGGCTCGTCGAGGATTAGCACTTCCGGGCGGTGCAGCACCGCGACCGCCAACGACAAGCGTTGCCGCAAACCCAGCGGCAGTGCTCCCGACGGTTGTCCGGCAATGCTGCCCAGGTCGAACCGCTGGATCAGTTCCTCGATGCGCGTGGCGCTCTCGGCCTTGGGCAGGTCGAACAGCCGCGCGTGCAGCTCCAAGTTCTGGCGCACGCTGAGTTCGCCATAGAGCGAGAAGCTTTGCGACATGAAACCGACCCGCTTGCGCGTGGCCAGGTCCTTGGCATCCACCGGTTTGCCCAGCAACGTGGCGCTGCCTTCACTGGCCGGCATCAGGCCGGTGAGGACCTTCATGGTGGTGGTCTTGCCGCAGCCATTGGAGCCGAGGAAACCGAATATCTCGCCACGGCCGATGGCGAAGCTGACCTTGTTCACGGCCGTGAAGTCGCCGAAGCGCAGGGTCAGTTCGTGGGCCTGGATGGCGATGTCGAGGTTGTCGTGGGGGCGCGGCGGAATGACCAGGGGTTGGCTGCTGCGTTTGCGGTCACCTTGAAAGTAGGTGAAGGCATCGTCCAGTTTGCCGCTGGGGGTGACGGCGGCCAGGTCGCGGCTCAGGCCGTCGGCGATCAGTTTGCCGGCGTCGAGCATCAGGCAGTGCTCGAACTGTTCGGCCTCTTCCATGTAAGCGGTGGCGACCAGCAGGGTCAGTTGTGGACGCTGGCGGCGGACATTCTCTACCAACTCCCAGAAGTGCCGGCGGGATAGCGGGTCGACGCCGGTGGTTGGCTCATCGAGGATCAGCAGGTCCGGTTCATGGATCAGCGCGCAGCACAGGCCGAGTTTCTGCTTCATCCCGCCAGACAGCTTGCCCGCTGGCCGCTCGGCAAACCGTGCCAGGTCGGTGGCCAGCAACAGGCTGTGCATGCGTTCTTCGCACTCGGCCTTCGACAGGCCGAACAAGGTGGCGAAGAAGCGGATGTTTTCGTTGATCGACAGGTCCGGGTACAGATTGCCGCCCAGGCCCTGGGGCATGAAGGCGATGCGCGGGTACAGGCTGTTGCGGTGGCGGCGCTGGTCGATAGAGCCGCCCAGGACCTGCAGCTCGCCCTGTTGCAGTTGCTTCACCCCGGCAATCAGCCCCAGCAGGCTGGACTTGCCGGCCCCATCGGGGCCGATCAGGCCGCAGCGTGTGCCGCTGGGCAGGCTGAAGGCGATGTCGATCAGGGCCTGTTGGGCGCCGTAGGCATGGCACAGGCCGCTGGCCTGCAGCGCCAGGGCACTCATTGCAGGTTGGCCGGCCAGTCCACCGTCGCCGTGCGCACATAACCGGCGCCCGGCATCCCCGGTTTGGCCTCGGGTACGGCGGCCGGTTCAGTCAGTTTGAGTTTGACCCGGAACACCAGCTTTTGCCGCTCGTCACGGGTTTCCACTTCCTTGGGGGTGAACTGCGACTTGGCTGCCACAAAACTGATTCTGGCCGGTAATGGCCGGTCGGGCAGGGCGTCGAGCAGGATGCGCGCCTCGGCCCCGACGGTCAGGCGCCCGGTGACTGAGGCCGGCAGGTAGAGGTTCATGTACTGGTCGTTGGGGTCGATCAGCAGCAATACCCGACCACCGGCACCGAGCACTTCGCCCGGCTCCGCCAGGCGCAGCTGGATCACCCCGTCGATCGGCGCCCGCAGGCTGCTGTCTTCGATTTCACTGGTCAGTTGGGCGACTTGCGCCTGGGCCGCACCGATCGCCGCTTGCACCGCCGCGACCTGGGCATTGGCGGCCTGGACTGCGGCATTGCCGGTATTCAGGCGGGCCTGCTGCTGGTCGAGAATCTGCTGGCTGGCGAAACCGCGATTGAACAGTTCCCGGGAACGCTTGATTTCCTGGCTGGCCAGCAGCAGTTCGCTTTGGCGCAACTGCACATTGGCCTCGGCCGCCGCGTAGTTTTGCCGGGCGCGCAGCACTTCGGCCTCGGCCTGGTTGCGCTGGGCCTCCAGCGTGCGGGTGTCCATGCGCGCCAGCAACTGGCCCTTGAGCACCTTGTCACCCTCGTCGACATGCACCTCGGCGAGGCGTCCGGGTAACTTGCTGGCGATCTGCACTTCGGTGGCTTCAAGCCGGCCATTGCCCATGCTCAGGCCTTCGGGCAGGCGGTCGCGCAGGGATTTCCAATAGCCAAAACCGCCAGCGGCGACCAGCAGGACCATTAAGGAAGCGGCAAATAGACGGGATGAGCGATGGTTTGATGACATGAGTGCATCCTGCAACTGTAGCGTCCTAGTCTGACGGCTCCGGCGCAGTGGCGACTTGATGCCCGTCAAATGAAAGGCCAGCCTAACCCGTACCGGGGGCTTATGCATCCGCTGCGGGCGTGACCGTCGGGTTCTGCTGCTCAGCGCAAGGCGAGCACTGCCGCCCATTGCTCGGCAGTCACCGGCATTACCGACAGCCGGCTGCCTTTTTGCACCAGGGGCATTTCGGCCAATGCCGCTTGCTGCTTGAGGTAATCGAGCTTGAGCACCGTGGCGAAGGTTGCCACGTGCGCGACGTCGATCGCGCTCCAGGGGTTTTTTTCGGCGTTGGCCTTGGGGTCGTGGTAGTGGCTTTGCGGGTCCAGGGCCGTCGGGTCCGGGTAGGCGGCCTCGACGATCTTGCCGATCCCGGCAATGCCCGGTTCCGGGCAGCTGGAGTGATAGAAGAAGAACTCGTCACCCACAGCCATGGCCCGCAGGAAATTGCGTGCCTGATAGTTGCGAACCCCATCCCAGCGGGCTTTTCCGAGCTTTTCCAGGTCTTTGATCGAGAGCTCGTCGGGCTCGGATTTCATTAGCCAATAGGCCATGTTTTTTGCTCCAGAAGAGGGGGGCGCAAAGGGGGGGCGGCAAATACATGACAAACCGACGGTCGGTTGACGCCAGCGTTTGCGTGTCGCCTCACGTTACCGCAAAATGCCGGACTTTTAAGCAAGACGCGGCAAGCACGGCCTGTAACGGACGCCGCTGCTGACATCGTGTGTGAAATGCCTTGAGGGGGGCAATCGATGAAACGCAAACCGGATTTACTCTGGATTCTGGTCATAGTGTTCGGTTTGGGTGTGGTAACCACCGGCTACGCGCAGAGCCTGTGGGCGAACAAAACCGATGCCCCGCTCGAGCTCGCGCAACAGATCCAACCCTTCAAGCGCTGATCTTCACGCAACAGGCGTCCCGGCCAGCGAATCTGCGACATACCACTGGCGGTCAGTCACCGTTCCTAGCAACGGCACATCCCAGCTCGCCTGATCCAGCTTCGCGACCTTCTGACATTCATGGGCCAGGCCCAACAGCGTTGGCTTGCGCCAACTCTGGCGCCGCGCCAGGTAAGCCAGGCTGCGGTCATAGAAACCGCCGCCCATGCCCAGGCGTCCACCCTCCTGATCAAACCCGACCAAGGGCAGCAGCACCAGGTCCAGGGTCCAGACCTTGCGCTGGCGTGCCGGATTGGCTCGTGGTTCGAGAATGCGGAAGCGATTGGGCCGCAGCTTTTCACCCGGGCGAATGCGTTGGAACACCATCTTGGTGCGTGGCCATGCACTGAGCACCGGCAGGTAGGTCGCCTTGCCCCGACGCTGCGCCGCACGCAGCAGCAGGCGCGGATCGATTTCACCGTCGGTGGGCAGGTACAGGGAGAGGTGTCTGGCGCGGCGGAACAGCGCGTGTTGGGCCAGTTGCCGATACAGCCCTTGGGCGGCCTGGCGTTGCTGGCTGGCGGTCAGTGCGCGGCGGGCTTGGCGCAGCTTGCGTCGAAGTTGCGGGCGGGAAAGCGGCGCAGGTTCGGTCATCGTCATGGGCTGTTCGAGTGGCGAGGGCACCAGCACGGTGGCCGCGTAATAAAGCCGATGCCAGCGTGGGCTGGCATCGGCTTGAATCAGGCTCCCCGGATGAACCGCTGCTGACTTAGCCCTTGAACCCGAAAGTTCAAGGTGGAAGATGCAGTAGGCTTTAAGGCTTTCCGTCTAGCGGACATGCACACCAGCCCAACGTGCAACCTCCAGGGTAGTGCGAATCGGCTCAGGGACATCGTCAACTGGCAAGCACCCCAGGGAGTGGCGCGAGTATACCGCAACCACCCCAAGGAATCAGCCTTTGCTGACATCCGGATCGGTGGCCAGCACCAGATCCACGCGATCGAGCAGGTCGCGCACCTGCTCGCGAGTCGAGCCGCTGGCCTGCACGTCCGGTCGTTCCTGGCTGTGCAACAGGTCGTGGGTGATGTTCAAGGCGGCCATCACGGCAATCCGGTCGGCACCGATGACTTTGCCGCTGCTGCGGATTTCGCGCATCTTGCCGTCCAGGTAACGGGCGGCGCTCACCAGGTTGCTGCGCTCTTCCTGGGGGCAGATGATCGAATACTCTTTGTCGAGAATCTGCACGGTAACGCTATTGCTTGAACTCATGAGTCTTGCTCCAGGGCTTTGAGGCGCGAAATCATCGATTCGACCTTACGCCGGGCGATTTCATTTTTTTCAATGAGGTGCGCGCGTTCCTCGCGCCAGGTCTTTTCCTGAGCTAATAAGAGTCCGTTTTGGCCCTTAAGTTGCTCGACCCGGGTAATTAGCAGTTCGAGTCTGGCCATCAGCGCTTGCAGGTCGGTGTCTTCCATAGCGTTCCACGGTTTTTGTCTGATGGGCGGTAACTGGCGGACAGCCTTTAATAGTCTTGGCGAGTCTGTCGATGTAGGATACAAGGCCTTCATTCTAGACATAGCGCCGCTTGGCGCCTAGCTGCCCATGACCAATCCGAATTCCCCGTATAACGCCTTTGCCACCCTGCTGAGCACCAGCGGCCATCCTTGCTCCCCTGCCGAGCTTCACGGCGTGCTGCTGGGCCGCAGTTGCACCGGTGTCGGCTTCGACGCCGACAACTGGCTGGCTGACGTCGCCGAACTGCTGGAGACCGAGCCTGCCGAGAACGTACGCAACGCGCTGATCGGCCTGCAGGCAATGGTCAAGGGCGAGTTGACGGGCGACGACGTCACCGTAGTCCTGCTACTGCCAACCGACGACGCGCCACTCACCGAACGTGCCGCTGCGCTGGGCCAATGGTGCCAGGGCTTCCTCCACGGCTTCGGCGTCAACGCCTCCGGACTGGACCTGAGCACCGATGCTCGGGAAGTGCTGCAGGACCTCGCTGCCATCTCCCAGGTACAAGATGCCCTGGAAGAATCCGAAGACGGCGAAAGCGACTACATGGAAGTGATGGAATACCTGCGCGTTGCGCCGCTGCTGCTGTTCGCCGAGACCAAAAAACCGGTTGAGCCGGCTGCACCCAAGCCGTCGCTGCACTAAGAAAGGATCCCCATCTGCCCATGATCCATATCCCGAAGTCGGAATACGCGCGCCGGCGCAAGGCGCTGATGGCGCAGATGGAACCCAACAGCATCGCAATCCTGCCGGCCGCCGCCGTGGCGATCCGCAACCGTGACGTCGAGCACGTGTATCGCCAGGACAGCGACTTCCAGTACCTCAGTGGTTTCCCCGAGCCTCAAGCCGTCATCGTCTTGATGCCTGGCCGCGAGCACGGCGAATACCTGCTGTTTTGCCGTGAACGCAACGCCGAGCGCGAGTTGTGGGATGGCCTGCGCGCCGGCCAGGAAGGCGCGATTCGCGACTTCGGGGCCGACGACGCCTTTCCGATCACCGACATCGACGACATCCTCCCGGGCCTGATCGAAGGCCGTGACCGGGTTTACTCGGCCATGGGCAGCAATCCGGAATTCGATCGGCATCTGATGGACTGGATCAACGTGATCCGTTCCAAAGCACACCTGGGTGCCCAGCCGCCGAACGAATTTGTTGCCCTGGATCATCTGCTGCATGACATGCGCCTGTATAAATCGGCGGCAGAAGTGAAGGTCATGCGCGAGGCGGCGCGGATTTCCGCCCAGGCCCATGTTCGTGCAATGCAGGCCAGCCGTGCCGGGCTGCATGAATTCAGCCTGGAAGCGGAGCTGGATTACGAGTTCCGCAAGGGCGGGGCGAAAATGCCGGCCTACGGGTCGATCGTCGCCGCCGGGCGCAACAGCTGCATCCTGCATTACCAGCAGAACGACGCGCTGCTCAAGGACGGTGACCTGGTGTTGATCGACGCTGGGTGTGAAATCGACTGCTATGCCAGCGACATCACCCGCACCTGGCCGGTCAACGGCAGGTTCACCGCGGAACAGAAGGCGATCTACGAACTGGTGCTGGCCTCCCAGGAAGCCGCCTTTGCCCAGATCGCGCCGAACAAGCACTGGAACCAGGCCCATGAGGCGACGGTCCAGGTGATTACCGCCGGGCTGGTGCACCTGGGACTGTTGCAGGGCGACGTTGACGAACTGATCGCCAGCGAAGCCTACAAGGCGTTCTACATGCACCGCGCCGGCCATTGGCTGGGCATGGATGTGCACGACGTGGGTGAGTACAAGGTGGGCGGTGAATGGCGAGTGCTGGAAGTCGGCATGGCCTTGACCGTCGAGCCGGGCATCTACATTGCCCCGGACAGTCTGAATGTGGCGAAGAAATGGCGCGGCATTGGCGTGCGCATCGAGGATGACGTGGTGGTAACCAAGCAAGGCTGTGAAATCCTGACCCGTGGCGTACCCAAGACAGTCGCCGAGATCGAGGCCTTGATGGCCGCGGCACGGGCCCAAGTGGCATGAGCCGGGTCAACCTGGCGATTATCGGGGGCGGGCTGGTGGGCGCCAGCCTGGCGTTGGCCCTGCAGGCCGGGGCCAAGGCCCGTGGCTGGAAGATCGTGCTGATCGAACCCTTCGCGCCCGGCGACAGCTACCAGCCCAGCTACGACGCGCGTTCCTCGGCGTTATCCTTCGGCGCCCGGCAGATCTACCAGCGCCTGGGCCTGTGGCAGGACATCTCCCGCCGGGCCGAGCCGATCAAGCAGATCCACGTCTCTGACCGCGGACGGTTTTCCACCGCCCGCTTGTCCGCCATGGAGGAGGGCGTCCCGGCCCTCGGTTACGTGGTGGAAAACGCCTGGCTCGGCCAATGCCTGTGGCAGGGCCTGGACAAGGACGTGATCACCTGGCGTTGCCCGGCCGAGGTCACGCGCATGGAACCCTTGGTGGACGGCTACCGCCTGACCCTCAACGATGAAACTTGCCTTGAGTGCGACCTCGCGGTACTGGCCGACGGCGGTCGCTCGGGGTTGCGCGAGCAGTTGGGGATCGGCGTCAAGAAGCGTCCCTATAACCAGAGCGCACTGATCGCCAACATCACACCCAGCGAAGCCCACAACGGCATGGCGTTCGAACGGTTCACCGATGACGGCCCGATGGCCCTGTTGCCGTTGCCGGAAAATCGCTGTGCGCTGGTCTGGACTCGCCTGGGCATGGACGCACAGCGCCTGGCCCAGCTGGATGAACGCAGTTTCCTCAGTGAATTGCAGGGTGTGTTCGGCTATCGCCTGGGCACGCTCAAGCAAGTGGGCGCGCGGCATCTGTACCCGCTGTCGCTGATCGAGGCCGAGGAGCAGGTACGCCCGCACCTGGCGGTGCTCGGCAACGCCGCCCACAGCCTGCATCCGATTGCCGGGCAGGGCTTCAACCTGTCGCTGCGCGATGCCCAGGCCCTGGCCGAAGCCTTGCTTGCCAGTGACCAGCCGGCGGGCGACTTCGCCACCTTGCAGGCCTATCGCGAGCGCCAGCGCCTGGACCAGAACCTCACCGTGGGGTTCTCCGACCAGGTCACCCGCTTGTTTGGCAGCACCCAGCCATTGGTGTCCCTGGGCCGCAACCTGGGCCTGCTAGGGCTCGACCTGCTGCCGCCGGCCAAGCGCTGGTTCGCCCGCCAGGCCATGGGGTTGGGAACCCGGGCCGATGGTTAAGTGGCTGACCCGCCGGCTGGGCAAAGCGCGGTTGCTGCGTTGGTTCATGGGGTTCTACCCGCCGTACCTCGGCGCGGGCGTGCGGGTGCGCCATATCAGCGATGACTTTCGCCAGGTGCAGGTGAGCATGGGGTTGGGCTGGTACAACCGCAATTACGTCGGCACCCAGTTCGGCGGCAGCCTGTACTCGATGGTCGACCCATTTTTCATGTTGATGCTGATGGAAAACCTGGGACGCCATTACATCGTCTGGGACAAGTCCGCCGACATCGACTTCATCTCGCCTGGCAAAGGCCCGGTGTTCGCCCGTTTCAGCATTGACCAGGGCTTGCTCGACGAGATCCGCGAGCAGACGGCCAGTGGCGAGAAATACCTGCCGCAACTGCGGGTCGACATTCACGACGGCGCTGGCACCCTGGTAGCCCGGGTCGAAAAAACCCTTTATGTGCGGCTCAAGCCGCAAGCGAGACAGGCTTAAAGCATGGAAATGCGCGCAGATCTGCTGATTGTCGGGGCCGGGATGGTCGGCAGTGCCTTGGCACTGGCCCTCCAGAACAGTGGCCTGGAAGTCCTGCTGCTCGACGGCAGCCCGATGAGTGTCAAACCCTTCGATGGGCAATCGGCCTTCGAGCCGCGAGTCAGCGCCTTGTCGGCCGCCAGCCAACGCATCCTCGAGCGCTTGGGGGTGTGGGACGGTGTGCTGCGGCGCCGCAGCAGTCCCTATTGCGACATGCAGGTGTGGGACGGCAGCGGCACCGGGCAGATTCACTTTAGCGCCGCCAGCGTGCACGCCGAGGTCCTGGGGCACATCGTCGAGAACCGGGTGGTGCAGGATGCGTTGCTCGATCGCCTGCACGACTGCGACCTGGGCCTGCTGGCCAATGCGCGTCTGGAGCAGATGCGACGCTCCGGCGACGACTGGCTGCTGACCCTGGCCGACGGCCGGACCTTGCGCGCCCCCTTGGTGATCGCCGCCGATGGCGCCAACTCGGCCGTACGGCGCTTGACCGGGGTGGCAACCCGGGAATGGGATTATCTGCACCATGCCATCGTCACCAGTGTGCGCAGCGCCCGGCCACACCAGATGACGGCCTGGCAGCGTTTTACCGATCACGGCCCGCTGGCCTTCCTGCCCCTGGCGCGCGACAGCCAGCAGGACTGGTGCTCGATCGTCTGGTCGACCACCCCCAGCGAAGCCGAGCGCCTGATGGCGCTGGACGACCAGGCTTTCTGTGCCGAGCTTACGCGCG
This sequence comes from Pseudomonas sp. RA_35y_Pfl2_P32, assembly GCF_963970735.1. Classification (NCBI taxonomy): domain Bacteria; kingdom Pseudomonadati; phylum Pseudomonadota; class Gammaproteobacteria; order Pseudomonadales; family Pseudomonadaceae; genus Pseudomonas; species Pseudomonas sp. RA_35y_Pfl2_P32. The sequence goes on along the minus strand of NZ_CAXAQF010000008.1, from coordinate 5,265 downwards.
CTTTCGAAGGGCGCCTGGGTCAGGTGCTCGGCGCCGATCCGCGCCTTTGTGTGCCCCTGCGCCAGCGCCACGCCAAGCGTTACGTGGCCGAAGGCCTGGCGCTGATCGGTGACGCCGCGCACACCATTCACCCGTTGGCCGGGCAGGGGGTGAACCTCGGTTTCCTCGATGCCGCGGTGCTGGCCGAGGTGCTGTTGCAGGCAGCAGAGCGGGGTGAACGGTTGGCGGATGTGAGGGTGCTGAGCCGCTACGAACGCCGGCGCATGCCCCACAACCTGGCGTTGATGGCGGCGATGGAAGGCTTCGAGCGCTTGTTCCAGGCCGATCCGCTGCCCGTGCGCTGGTTGCGCAATACCGGTTTAAAGCTGGTCGACCAGATGCCCGAGGCCAAGGCGCTGTTCGTGCGCCAGGCGCTGGGCTTGAGCGGCGATTTGCCAGCGCTGGCCAAGGCTTGAGGGGAAAGGTGGGGTGGGCCTCTTCGCTCTCTGCAACATCTGGTAACTCCTCCGCAGAGGGATCGGTTGAGAAGGCAAATGTGACTCCTTATCATTTGGCCTCATTTCCGATATCGAGAGACCGCTCCCATGTTGGCACCGAAGCGTCTACTGACCGCCATCGCCCTGACTCTGATTGGCACCACGGCGCAGGCCGCCGATGAAGTCGTGGTCTACTCCTCGCGTATCGATGAGCTGATCAAGCCGGTCTTCGATGCCTACACCGAGAAAACCGGTGTCAAAGTCAAGTTCATCACCGACAAGGAAGCGCCGCTGATGCAGCGCATCAAGGCCGAAGGTGAAAACGCCACCGCCGACCTGCTGCTGACCGTCGATGCCGGCAACCTCTGGCAGGCCGAGCAGATGGGCATCCTGCAGCCGTTCACCTCGAAGGTGATCGACGCCAATATTCCCCTGCAATACCGCGCCGCGTCCCACGCCTGGACCGGCCTGAGCCTGCGCGCACGGACGCTGGCCTACTCCACCGCCCGGGTCAAGCCAGAGGACATGACCACCTACGAAGCCCTGGCCGACAAGAAGTGGGAAGGCCGCCTGTGCCTGCGCACGGCGAAGAAGGTCTACAACCAGTCGTTGACCGCGACCCTGATCGAAACCCACGGCGCCAGCAAGACCGAGGAGATCATCAAGGGCTGGGTCAACAACCTCGCCACCGATGTGTTCTCCGATGACACCGCCGTGCTCGAAGCCATCGCCGCCGGGCAGTGCGACGTCGGCATCGTCAACACCTACTACTATGGCCGCCTGCACAAGCAGAAGCCGGACCTGCCGGTCAAACTGTTCTGGCCAAACCAGGGCGACCGTGGCGTGCACGTCAACCTGTCGGGCATTGGCCTGACCCAACATGCACCACACCCGGAAGCCGCCAAGGCCCTGGTGGAGTGGATGACCACCGCCGAAGCCCAGAAGATCTTCGCCGACGTCAACCAGGAGTTCCCGGCCAACCCAAGCGTCAAGCCGTCGGCTGAAGTCGAGGCCTGGGGCAAGTTCATCCCGGACACCCTGCCGGTCGAAGTGGCTGGCCTGCGTCAGGCCGAAGCCATTCGCCTGATGGACCGCGCTGGCTGGAACTGAGTTATTAAGGGGGCCACCCCCGAGCTATTTGTAGGAGCGAGCTTGCTCGCGATGACGGTATCCCAGTCAATATCGATGTTGACGGGGCTACCGTCATCGCGAGCAAGCTCGCTCCTACACGGTTTAATGTCGGGACGCAGGGGCAATCTCCTCTGCACAAAACAAAGCTGTTAGCCTTCGCCCCCCGGCTCCGCCTTTTTCGAGACCTCCCTTGGCCCATCCCGCACAACGCCGCTGGTACCCGCTGGTTTTCACCGTCGCCGCCCTGGTACTGCTGCCGCTGAGCGTTCTGCTGCTGTCGTGGCAGAGCGTCGACCTGCAAATCTGGTCGCACCTGTGGGACACCCAGATGCCACGCCTGCTGGGCAACACCCTGACCCTTATCGTCGGGGTCGGCGTTGGCGTCACGCTGCTGGGCGTGAGCCTGGCCTGGCTCACCAGCCTTTGCGAGTTCCCTGGCCGGCGCTGGCTGGACTGGGCGTTGATGCTGCCCTTTGCCATTCCGGCCTACGTCCTGGCCTTCGTGTTTGTCGGCTTGCTGGACTTCTCCGGCCCGGTGCAGACCCTGCTGCGCGAATGGTTCGGCAGTGGTCTGCGCCTGCCGCGGGTGCGCTCCACCGGCGGGGTGATCCTGGTGCTGGTGCTGGTGTTCTACCCCTACGTCTACCTGCTCGCCCGCACGGCGTTCCTGGCCCAGGGCAAGGGTTTGATGGAAGCGGCGCGGGTGCTCGGCCAATCCCCCTGGCAAGCCTTCTGGCGAGTGGCCCTGCCCATGGCGCGGCCGGCAATCGGTGCCGGGGTGGCCCTGGCGTTGATGGAGACCCTGGCGGATTTCGGTGCGGTCTCGGTGTTCAACTTCGACACCTTCACCACCGCGATCTACAAGACCTGGTACGGCTTCTTCAGCCTGTCCAGCGCCGCCCAACTGGCCAGCCTGTTGCTGCTGGCGGTGATGCTGCTGGTGTACGGCGAACGCCGCGCCCGGGGCGCGAGTCGCGCGAGCAATGAACGGCCACGGGGCAAGGCGCTCTATCACCTGCGCGGCTTCAAGGCGTTGGCGGCCAGCAGTTGGTGTGCCCTGGTGTTCGCCTGCGCGTTTGTCATTCCTTTGCTGCAACTGCTGGCGTGGTTCTGGCAGCGTGGGCGCCTCGATCTCGATGAGCGGTATGCCGGGCTGATCCTGCACACCCTGTACCTGGGCGCCATGGCCGCGCTGATCACCGTCAGCGTTGCGTTGATGCTGGCGTTCGCCCGCCGCCTGGCGCCGACCCGGGCGATCCGCTCCGGGATCAGCGTGGCCAATATCGGCTACGCCTTGCCCGGGTCGGTGCTGGCGGTGTCCATCATGCTGGCGTTCAGCTACCTGGACCGCGAACTGGTGGTGCCCCTGTCAAGCTGGCTCGGCGGCGCCGGCAAACCGCTGCTGCTGGGCAGCCTGTCGGCCTTGCTGCTGGCGTACCTGGTGCGGTTCATCGCGGTGGCCTATGGGCCGCTGGAAAACAGCCTGGCGCGGATTCGCCCCTCGTTGCCGGAAGCCGCCCGCAGTCTGGGGGTGAGCGGGCCACGACTGTTTTTCAAAGTGTATCTGCCGTTGCTGCTGCCCGGCACCCTGAGTGCGGCGCTGCTGGTGTTCGTCGATGTGCTCAAGGAAATGCCGGCGACTTTGCTGATGCGCCCGTTTGGCTGGGACACGCTGGCCGTGCGGATCTTCGAAATGACCAGTGAGGGTGAGTGGGCGCGGGCCTCGCTGCCGGCCTTGACCCTGATTCTGGTGGGCCTGTTACCGGTGATTGGGTTGATCCGGCGTTCGGCCCAGCGAATCGGTTAGGTGCCAGTCCTACATCATGCGGCTACAATGCGCGGCATTCGGTGTGGATCGTCCTTCAGACCAGGTACCTGAAAATGACTGAAAGCCCTCTACTTCAAGGCTTTCAACCAGACAGCGCCTGTCCGCACCTTCGCCACGCCCGGAAGGAGAAACCCATGGGACAGCGTACGCCTCTGTATGACCTTCATCTCGCCCTCGGCGCGAAGATGGTCGATTTTGGCGGTTGGGATATGCCACTGCATTACGGCTCGCAGGTCGAGGAACACCATCAGGTGCGCCGTGACTGTGGGGTTTTTGATGTGTCCCATATGACCGTGATCGATGTCAGCGGCCCCCAGGCCAAGGCCTGGCTCCAGTATCTACTGGCCAATGATGTCGAACGCCTGCACAGCTGCGGCCGTGCCCTGTACAGCACTATGCTCAATGAGCGGGGCGGGGTGGTCGACGACATGATCGTCTATCGCCTGGAAGACTGTTACCGCCTGGTGGTGAACGCCGCCACCCGGGACCAGGACCTGGCCTGGATGCAGGCGCAAGTCTGCGACTATCACGTGCAACTGCACGAGCGCAGCGAACTGGCGATGCTGGCCATCCAGGGGCCACACGCCCGGCAGAAGATTGCCGAGCTGGTAACGCAGGCGCGCGGCGCCCTGATCCAGCAACTCAAGCCCTTCGAAGGTCAGTACGACGGTGACTGGTTCATCGCCCGTACCGGCTATACCGGTGAAGACGGCCTGGAGATTGCCATGCCGGCCAGCCAGGCACCGGGGTTCTTCAACGATCTGGTGGGCGCTGGCATTTCCCCTATTGGCCTTGGCGCGCGCGACACCTTGCGCCTTGAGGCGGGTATGAACCTCTATGGCCAGGACATCCACCAGGATGTTTCGCCGCTGGCTTCGAACATGGCCTGGAGCATCGCCTGGACCCCGGCCACTCGTCAGTTCATCGGCCGGGCCGCGCTGGAGGCCGAACTCGGCGCCGGCGTGCAGCACAAACTGGTCGGCCTGGTACTCGAGGAACGTGGGGTTTTACGGGCACACCAGGTGGTTCGTATCGCCGATGTTGGCGAAGGAGAGATCACCAGTGGTAGTTTCTCTCCTACGCTTAGCAAATCGATCGCGCTGGCGCGGGTGCCGATGGCCACCGCCGACCGGGCTGAAGTGGAAATTCGCGGCAAGTGGTACCCGGTCCGGGTGGTAAAACCGACCTTCGTGCGTCATGGCAAAACCTTGATCTAACTATTTCCGGCGGGCCAACACCGCTGACATTTCTTCTTGAGGACACAGAACATGAGCGATATCCCTGCCGACCTGCGTTTTGCCGAAAGTCACGAGTGGGCCCGCCTGGAAGCCGATGGCAGCGTGACCGTGGGCATCAGTGATCATGCTCAGGAAGCCTTGGGTGACGTGGTATTCGTTGAGCTGACCGAAGTGGGCAATGTGTTCGGCGCTGGCGATCAAGCGGGCGTGGTGGAGTCGGTCAAGGCCGCCTCGGACATCTACTCCCCGGTTGCCGGCGAAGTAATCGCGATCAACGAAGAGCTGAGCGCCAGCCCCGAGCTGCTCAACTCCGACCCGTACGGTGCGTGGATCTTCAAGCTCAAGCCAAGCAACAGCGCCGACCTCGACACGCTGCTCGACGCGGCGGGCTACAAGGCGGCCATCGGCGAGTAATCGCGCCAGCCTGTGAGGGTGCACGCACAACCTGCAAGCACCCAAAATCACTAATGAAATGGTTACCCCCACCGCCCCTTGCGATAGCTCACTAAGCTTTCGCAAGGGGCCCATCGGAGACCATTCTCATGAACAACGTAGCTATCGCCGCCATCGACCTGGGTAAAAACTCCTTTCA